>DATMPT010000128.1:0-8115 GCA_035567355.1 Solirubrobacteraceae bacterium | reverse complement strand
GATCACGGCCGCTGCCATCACGGCCGCGGTCGATTCGGACAGTTCGCTGAAGCCGAAGAGCTTGAAGGTGTAGATGCCCGCGATGTCGGCCAGCGAGGCCATCACGAGCACGTCGGCAAGGAAGATCGCCCAGCCGTTGATCCAGCCCATGCCCGGGCCGAGGGCGCGCGTCGTCCAAGCGAACGTCGTGCCGGCGTCGGGGTCGGCACGGTTCAGGCCCCAGTAGGCGCCTGCGATCAAGAGCATCGGGATGAACGACACGAGCAAGACCGCGGGCGCGTGTACGCCCACGCCTGTGACGGCCACGATGAAGCCGAGCGTCGCGGCGAGCGAATAGGCTGGGGCGGTCGAGGCGACGCCGATCACCAGGTTCGAGAGGTAGCCGATCGCGTCTTTCTTCAGGCCCTTGTTCACGACCTCCCCAGAGGCCCTGATGTGCCCTTCTCCGGCGGAGCTGATGCTGGCCATGGCGGCAACCCTCTCTGTCGCCGGTCCCCTTGGCGGGTCGCCCGCGACGGTCAAGTTGTGATCGTTACAAGCAGCTTGAGATCAGGCTAGAGCCGGATCGGCTCATACACAAGGGGCGCAATCGCCAAGAAGTCGCACAGGTTTTGTACATTTCGTACAACGAGTAGACAATGTGTTGAACGAGTGGCGCATTGAGAGGCACAAGTGCGAGCGATACCGTTGTCCCAGGTGTCTATGTCAAGCCAAGCTCCAAATGACCGCTCACCCGCACTCGCGGGCGGTGGGCCGGTGGCGGGGACGGAGTCAGTGGCGCCCTCCTCCGCTGAGGATGCGCCCCGCTCTGAGGACGATGGATTGGCGGGCGTGAAGGGCGTGCGGGCGTCGAATCTACAGACGCTCGCCAAGCGCCACCTGTGGATGCACTTCACGCGTATGGGCGCCTACGAGGACCACGAGGTGCCGGTGATCGAGCGCGGCGAGGGCTGCTACGTGTACGACACCCGCGGCAAGCGCTACCTCGATGGGCTCTCCGCGCTGTACTGCGTCAACGTCGGCCACGGCCGCGCCGAGCTGGGCGAAGCGGCCGCCGAGCAGGCCAAGCGGCTCGGCTTCTATACGAACTGGAGCTACGCCCACCCGCCGTCGATCGAACTGGCGGCGCGCATCGCCGATTTGGCGCCCGGAGACTTGAACCGCGTGTTCTTCGTGTCCGGCGGCTCGGAGGCCGTCGAGTCGGCTTGGAAGCTCGCCAAGGCCTACCACGCCGCGTGCGGGGAGCCGCGCAAGCACAAGGTCGTCTCGCGCAACCTGGCCTACCACGGCACCTCGATGGGCGCGCTCACCGTCACCGGGCTGCCACCCCTGCGCGAGCCGTTCGAACCGCTCACCCCTGGCGGAGTGCACGTGCCCAACACGAACTCTTACCGCTAGGCCGAAGACCGCGACCCGCTGTGGGCGGCCGAGGCGATCGAGGAGGCGATCTCCTTCGAGGGGCCCGACACGGTCGCCGCCGTGATCCTCGAGCCGGTCCAGAACGGGGGTGGCTGCTTCGTGCCCCAGGACGGCTACTTCCAGAGGGTGCGCGAGATCTGCGACCGCCACAAAGTCCTGCTCATCTCAGACGAGGTGATCTGCGCTTGGGGCCGGCTCGGGCACTGGTTCGGCTGCGAGCGCTACGCCTATGAGCCCGACATCCTCACGACGGCCAAGGGTATGACCTCGGCATACGCCCCGATGGGCGCCGTGATCGCCACCGATCGCGTGGCCGAGCCGTTCCTGCACTCCCGCGCGATCTTCAACCACGGCTTCACCTTCGGCGGGCACCCGATGGCCTGCGCGGTGGCGATGGCCAACCTCGACGTGATGGAGCGCGAGCGGCTGAACGAGCACGTGCTCGCCCACGAGGGCGAATTCCGGGCGATGCTCGAGGGGCTGCGCGACCTGGAGATCGTGGGCGACGTGCGCGGCGCCGGCTACTTCCACGCGATCGAGCTCGTCAAGGACAAGGCCACCAAGGCCACCTTCAACGCCGGCGAGTCCGAGGAGCTGTTGCGCGGCTTTCTCTCGGGTGCCCTGTTCGAGCATGGCTTGATCTGCCGCACCGACGACCGTGGCGATCCCGTCATCCAGCTCTCGCCGCCGCTGATCGCCGGGCCCGCCCAGTTCGATGAGATCGAGGGCATCTTGCGCCCGGTCTTGAGCGAAGCGTGGGAGCGGATCGTGGCGCGCTAGTCCGCGCCCCGAGCGGTCATGGACCGATCATGTTGACCGTCGAGAGCCTCGTGGCGGAGCTCGGCCTGACGCTCGCCACCGGTGAGGACAACGCGCAGGCCAGCGTTCGCTGGGTACATTCGACCGAGTTGCTCGACCCCACACCCTGGCTGCGTGGGGGCGAGCTGTTGCTCACGACCGGCCTGCAGCTCTCTGGCGCAAGGCCCCAGCGCGAATTCGTCGAGCGCCTGCACGAGCGCGAGATCGCGGGCCTTGGCTTCGGCACGGGCTTGGTCCACAAGAAGGTGCCCGCCGCCGTGCTCAACACCGCGCGCAAGCTCGGCTTCCCCCTGTTCGAGGTGCCGTACGAGCTGCCTTTCATAGCCGTCACCGAGCGCGTGTTCGCGCAATTGCTAAACGAGCGCTACGAACTGTTGCAGCGCAACATGGCCGGCGACGTCCTGGCCGAGGCGCTCACCGGCAGGCTCTACCCCGACGAGCTGCAAGCGCGTTTGCGCCCGTTCGGGATCGGCGAGAGCGCGGCTGTGCTGGCGTTCGCCTTGCGCGAGCCTTCGACGGCGGCCTCTACCCTGGAAGCGATCCTCGAGCGAGCCGGGGCCCACTCGCTCGTTGCGCTACGCAACGGCTTGTTGTGTGCGGTTGTCGACTGTGAGAACGGGGGGCCCCCTACGCGCGCGCGTAGGACACCCTCCGGCGCATCTACACCGCCCTCCGACGCATCCGCACCGGCGGGCGATTCCCGCGAGGAGCCGGTCGAGCTGGCACGGCGCGTTCGCTCTGAGCTGCAGGCACGCTTTGGCGAGGTACGCGCCGCGGCCTCGCGGCCCTCGCCGACGCACAACCTCAGGCGCAGCTTCCACGAGGCGCGCTGTGCCCTGGAAGCCGTGCGCGTGACCAACGGAGGCGCGCCCGAGGTCGCCTCCTACAAGGACCTCGGCGCCTTCCAGCTATTGCTGTCTCTACAGGACGACGACGCGCTCGCCTCCTACTGCCAGAGCGTGCTCGGGCCGGTCGAATCCGACGAGGGCGAGTACGGCGACGAGCTGTTGCGCTCGCTCGATGTGTTCATCGAACAGAACGGCCACTGGGAGCGCGCGGCGCAGGCGCTCTACTGCCATCGCCACACCTTGCGCTACCGCATCAAGCGCATAGAGCAGCTGACCGGGCGCGACTTCTCCCGGGCACGCGACCGGATCGAGTTCTGGCTGGCCCTGCGCGGTAGAGAGCTTGCACGATGAGTCCTCGCTTCGTGGCCCCCGCGTGCGAGCAAGGCCGCATGGGTACTTGGGTGAATGGATCGTTTTTTTGGACCGTTGTTCGTACCCTCCTCGATCAGGCAGCCTCCGCATGAAAGTGGGCGTCCCCACAGAGATCAAGCCCGACGAGTACCGCGTCGCGATCACTCCGGCCGGCGTGCGCGAGCTGTGCTCGCACGGGCACGAGGTCTTGATCCAGGCGGGGGCCGGCCTCGGCAGTGCCATCTCCGACGAGCAGTTCATCGCTCAAGGCGCCACGATCGCGCCGGACGCGCAGGCCGTGTTCGCCGGCGCCGAGCTGATCCTCAAGGTCAAGGAGCCTCAAGCCTCCGAGGTCGCCCTGCTGGAGGAGTCTCACACCCTGTTTACCTACCTGCACCTCGCCGCCGAGCCCTGCCTCGCCGAGAGCCTGCGTCGCTCCGGCGCCACCTGCATCGCCTACGAGACGGTCGAGGATGCCGACGGGCACCTGCCCCTGCTTGCGCCGATGAGCGAGGTGGCCGGCAAGATCGCCACGCAAGCCGGGGCCTTCATGCTGGAGAAGCCTCTGGGCGGTCGCGGCATCCTGCTCGGCGGCGTTCCCGGCGTCGCGGCCGCCACCGTGCTCGTGATCGGCGGCGGCGTCGTCGGCATGAATGCTGCCTTCATCGCGATCGGCATGCAGGCCGATGTGTTCGTGTTCGACCGCTCGATCGATCGCCTGCGCGAGCTCGAAGTGGCCTTCGGCGGCCGCGCCTCCACCGTGTACTCCTCGACGCTCGCGATCGAGGAGATGCTGCCCATTGCCGACCTGGTGATCGGTGCTGTGCTGATCCACGGAGGGCGCGCCCCGCACGTCATCTCGCGTGCTCAGCTCTCCACGATGAAGCCGGGCGCGGTCTTGGTTGACGTCTCGATCGACCAGGGCGGCTGCTTTGAGACCTCGCGGCCGACCACCCATTCCGACCCCACCTTCGACGTGGACGGTATAACGCACTACTGCGTCACGAACATGCCCGGTGCCGTGCCGATCACCTCGACCTATGCGCTCACGAACGCCACGCTGCCCTATGCCATCGAGTTGGCCGGCGGCGTCGAGCGCGCGCTGGCTCGCAGCCTGACCCTGCGTGCGGGCGTCAACGTCCAGGGCGGCGAGATTGTCCATCCGGTGGTGGCCGCCGCTCTCGCCGCGCCGCTCTCCCCGGATGGAGCGCGTTCAGGTAGATAGCCGAAACGACGATCCCTCCGGAACGACAATCCCTCCAAATCGATAGTCCCAGTAAACCGATCGCCAAACTTCCAGGAGGCACGCGACATGGCCAGCGCCACAGACACGCTTCAGAACTTCGTCGGCGGCGAGCCCGTGGCCGGCGCGGGGGACACGATGGCTGTCTTTAATCCCGCCACCGGCGCCGAGTCCTGGCGCGCGCCCGTCTCGAGCGCCGGGGATGTCGATCGCGCGGTGCGGGCGGCGCGGGCGGCGTTTGAGGACTGGTCGCGGGCCACGCCGGCCGAACGCGCCTGCGCTCTGCTTGCCCTGGCCGATGTGGTCGAGCGGAACGCCCAGGAGATAGCGCGCCTGGAGGCGCTCAACGCCGGCAAGCCGCTTGCGGCTGTCGCGGGCGACGAGCTGCCCGTGATGGCCGACAACCTGCGCTTCTTCGCGGGCGCCGCGCGCTGCCTGGAGGGCCGCGCCGCAGGTGAGTACATGCAGGGCTACACCTCGTTTGTACGGCGCGAAGCGGTCGGCGTGATCGGCCAGATAACGCCTTGGAACTACCCCTTGATGATGGCGATCTGGAAGATAGCCCCGGCCCTGGCCGCCGGCAACACCGTGGTGCTCAAGCCGGCGGAGACCACGCCGGTCACGACCGTCCGCTTCGCCGAGCTTGCCGCCGATGTGCTGCCGCCGGGTGTCTTCAACGTCGTCATGGGTCCGGGTGAGCCGACCGGCCAGGCTCTGCTCGAGCACCCCGGCGTCGACATGGTCTCCTTGACGGGCTCGGTGGCCACCGGCAAGCACGTGGCACGCACGGCCGCCGACACGCTCAAGCGCGTTCACCTGGAGCTGGGCGGCAAGGCGCCGGTGGTCGTTTTCGACGACGTCGACATGGCCAGTGCGATGGCCACGATCGCTGGCACCGGCTACTACAACGCCGGCCAGGACTGCACTGCCGCGACACGCGTGCTCGCGGGAGCCGGTATCTACGACGACGTTGTCGCGGGTTTGGCCGAGCAGGCCCGGGGCCTTGTGATCGGTGACACGCTCTCTGCCGAGACCACGCTCGGCCCCGTCAATTCATCGCGCCAGCTCGGGCGCGTCGCCGGCTTCCTCGAGCGCCGGCCCGCTCACGCTGAGCTCGTCACCGGTGGCGCCTCACCCGCGCGCGAGGGCTTCTACTACGAGCCGACGGTAGTCGCGGGTTTGGAGCAGTCCGACGAGATGATCCGCGATGAGATCTTCGGCCCGGTCATCACCGTTCAGCGCTTCACCGACGAGGCCCAGGCGATCGCCTGGGCCAACTCCACGCGCTATGGCCTCGCCTCCTCGGTGTGGACGCGCGATGTGGGACGGGCCTTGCGCGTCTCTAAGGCTTTGAGGTTCGGCTGCGTCTGGATCAACGACCACATCCCGCTCGTCTCCGAGATGCCCCATGGTGGCTTCAAGGAGTCCGGCTATGGCAAGGACCTCAGCGTCTATTCGCTCGAGGACTACACAGTCGTCAAGCACGTCATGGTCAGCCTGGAGTAGGCGCAAGGGATCCACGCTCGCGCTAGCGGGCCGGGTTGTTTGGGAAGGGTGTCCTACACGCGTGGGGATCGGGTGGTGTGGCTTGAAAAAGGGGTGCCCTACGCGCGCGCGTAGGGTCAGTCGCGGCGCGGCCGTGCCAGCGTCTGATAGATCGAGACGAACTCCGTCTTGAAGATGTTGCGTGCCGAGCGCAGGTACAGCCGCCACACGCGCAGCCGCTCCTTGCCAGCCAGCTGCTCGGCGCGTACCAGGTTTTCGTCCAGGCGCTTGATCCACTCGCTCAGCGTGTCGTAGTAGTCCCTGCCGAACTCCTCCACGTGCTCGGTCACGAAACCCGCGCGCTCGAGCGCCAGCTGCACCCGCGAGAGCTGCACGGGGTCCCCGTCGGGGAATACGTAGCGCTGGGTGAAGTCGCCGTGGTAGCCCACGTCCGTATACAGGTGCGCGATCCCGTGGTTGAGCAGGCGGCCCTCCGGGCCGAGCATGCTCCTGAGTTTTCGCGCATACACGTCGATGTTGCTCTCGCCCACGTGCTCCACCATGCCGATGCTCGCGATCGCGTCGTAGCGCTCGCCGTGCACGTCCCTGTAGTCGGCCACCCGCACTTCGACCCTGTCGCTCAAGCCCGCTTCGGCGATCCTGCGGCGCGCGAGCTGCGCCTGGGGCGGGCTCAGCGTGATGCCCACGGCCTTCACGCCGTACTGCTTGGCCGCGTGCATCACGAACGCGCCCCACCCGCAGCCCACGTCGAGCACGCGCTCGCCCTCCCTCAGCGCGAGCTTCTTGCACACCAGGTCGAGCTTCGCGTACTGGGCTTCCTCGAGCGTCTTCGCCCCGCGCGAGAAGATCGCGCAGCTGTAGGTCATCGACTCGTCCAGAAAAAGTTCGAAGAACTCGTTCGACACGTCGTAGTGGTGGCGCACCGCCTTGGAGTCGCGCTCCTTGCTGTGGCTGCGCCCCTTCAACCTCAGCTCCCCCTTGGGGGCCCGCGGCGGGATCGTCAGCCCGCACGCCCTGATCGCCGCGACCGCCAGCCGTGCCCGCCTCGCCGGGTCGATCCGTGGCTCCTCGAACGTGTCGATCAGGTCGATCGCGCGGTCCAAGTCGTCAACCTCCAGGTCTCCGGCCACATAGGCCCTACCCAGCCCCAGCTCGCCCGGAGCGCGCACCACGTGTGCGACCGCCTTCGGCGAGCGCACCGTGAAGGTGGGGCCGGTGCGCTGGGAGCTCTTGCCCCTACCCCCGTCCCGCTCGCCTTGGCCGTTGCCCGCACTGGGGCGGGTACTCCCATTTCCGCTGTGAGCAGGACTCGCATTCACGATCGTGGGCGGCAGCTCCGTGCCGTCCCAGAAGCGCACCGTGAAGCCGCGCTCGGGCAGCGCCTCGGCAAGCTCGCGTCGCAGCGGCTCAGTCTTGGCAAACGGCATCGGTCCTCCAGCCGGTGTTTCGTGAATTGTTAAGCGGGTTGTTACGGATGGTGTAATGGCTCGTCACGTCATACTGGCGTGCTACCTTCCAGCGGCGAGCACACCGATGAGCACCGATTCTATCCAGCGCCCCGCGGCCGCCCGGCAGGGTTCTGAGGACGCCCACAACCGGTCCACCGTGGTCGAGACGCCGAGCCCCGACAGCGCTCATGGCGAAGGTCCCCGACTCGGAGGGCCGACCGTCGACGACGTTCAGCCCCCGGTCTTCGAGAACCTCGACCGTTTTCTCACAGGGCTGATCACGATCGGCCCGATTCTTGCACTCGGCTTCGTCGGCTGGCAGCTGTGGGACGGCCTGCTTCACGGCTCAGACCTGCTCGTGTTCGCGGTCATGTACATCTCAACGGCGCTGGGGGTCACGGTCGGCTTTCATCGCCTCTTTACCCACCGTTCGTTCAAGACATCCCCTTTCTTTCGCTTCGTCTTCGCCGTGCTTGGCTCG
>DATMPT010000127.1:0-3830 GCA_035567355.1 Solirubrobacteraceae bacterium | reverse complement strand
GCCCGCCGTAGACGCGCCGGCCCACCTGGCGGCGCGAGTACACGATGGGGATCTGCCGCCGGCCGTTCTCGAAGAAGGCGATGACCATGATCGCGCCGACGATGAAGGCGACGATGAGCGCCATGTCGAGCGGCCGGATGTCGCCCATGTGCTGCGCGAAGTACTGGGCGATGCCGCGCGGCACGCCCGTGATGATGCTGGCGAAGATGAGCAGCGAGATGCCGTTACCGATCCCACGCTGGGTAATGAGCTCGCCGATCCACATCAAAAGCACACATCCGGCGGTGAGGCAGACCACGATCAGGAAGATGTGGGGCGCGTCGAACTTGGACACCACCGCTTCGTTGGCCGAGGCCGAGAGCGAGTGGAACAGGAACACGTAGCCGATCGACTGCGCAAACGCTAGTCCGACGGTCAGGTAACGCGTGTACTGGGTGATACGCGCCTGGCCTACTTCGCCTTCCTTGGAGAGCTTCTCGAGCGACGGCACCACCACCTGCAGGAGCTGCAGAATGATCGAGGCGGTGATGTAGGGCATGATCCCGAGTGCGAACAGGGCGATCCGCGAGAGGCGCCCACCGGAGAACAGATTCAGGTAGCCCAGGATGCCCGAGCCGCCGAACTGCTTTTGCAGGTTGTTGACCGCGCTGAGGTTGACGCCGGGGACGGGCAGGTGCGAGCCAAGCCTGTAGATGAGAAGCATGCCCGCTGTGAACAGGAGCTTCTTGCGGATGTCCGCAACCTGGAAGGCGCTGAGGATGGTCGAGAGCATTGGCTTGAGCCGGTTGCGCGAGACATGCCCACACCCACCGGTCGTGCGATTCTAGCTCGCGGGCGCTCCTTGGGAGTAGCCACCGCCGGTGGCAGCCCAAACTTGCGCCCTGGGACACACGGGTGGTGCTGGCCAGGCTTGGGCGCTAGCCCTCGAGCGTGTGACAGGTACCGCCGGCGGCCTCGATGCGCTCGCGCGCGGCCTTGCTGAAGCCGTGGGCGTGAACCGTGAGCGCCTTGCTCAAGTCGCCCTTGGCGAGCACCTTCACCGGAATGCCCTTACGGGTAGCCAAGCCCTTGGAGTGCATCAGCTCGACCGTTACCTCCGCGCCCGCGTCGAAGCGGCTCTCCAGGTCGGAGACATTCACCGGCTGAGTGTGGGTGCGGAACATCTCAAATGGCATCGACTTCTTCATGTGCGGGCCGCGAAGCTTGCGCATACGCATGTGGATCGGCATCTGCCCACCCTCGAAGCGAGCCCTGCTCTTGGCGCCCGAACGCGAGCCCGCGCCCTTCTGGCCCCTGCCCGATGTCTTGCCCGTGCCAGATCCTTCGCCACGGCCCACGCGCTTGCGCGGGCGGCGGCTACCGGGAGCCGGTTTGAGGGAGTGCAGGCCGATCGGCTGCTCCTGCTCCTCCCCGGCACCGCGCTTGGGCGCCGCGGCACCGGTCTTGGCGGCAGTGCTCATGAGCCCTGCTCCTCGACCTCGACCAGGTGTCGCACCGCGTGCACCATGCCGCGTGCCTGCTCGCAGTCCTTGACCTCGACCGTGTGACCGATACGTCGCAGGCCAAGCGAGCGCAAGGTATCGAGCTGGCGCTTGTTGGAGCCGGCGTTGGAGCGTCTCTGGGTCACCTGAAGAGTCGCCATCAGGCCGGTGCCTCCGTCGCGTCGCCGGCCGGGGCAGCTGTCGGCTCAGCAGTCGCCGGCTCACCGGTTGTCGCCTCCGAGGGAGCGGTTGCCGCGTCCGAGGGGGTACCCGCACCCGCGCCGGCCGAAGCTCCCTCATCCGCGTTGCCCGGAGCGCCCTCGCCGCTTGCCTGAGCGGAGGGGTCCTCACCGGTGGCGCCGGCCTCGACGCCCTTCGCTGAATCGCTCGCACCGTTCGTGGGCTGCTCGGTCAAGCCGAGCACCTTGGCGATCGAGAGGCCGCGCAGCTCGGCCACCTCTGAGGGGGTGCGCAGGCCGCGCAGGCCGGCCACGGTCGCCTTGACGAGGTTGATCGGATTCTGGGTGCCGAGACTCTTGGAGAGGATGTCGTGGATACCGGCGAGCTCGAGCACCGCGCGCACACCACCGCCGGCGATCACCCCGGTACCGGGGGCCGCGGGCTTTAGGAACACGCGCCCCGCGCCGAAGACGCCGGTCGTCTGGTGGGTGATCGTGCTGCCGTGCTTGGGCACCCGGAAGAGGTCCTTCTTGGCGCGCTCCACACCCTTTTGGATCGCGAGCGGAACCTCGTTGGCCTTGCCGTAGCCGACGCCCACCACTTCGCGTTCGTCGCCGACGACTACGAGCGCGGTGAAGGAGAAGCGGCGCCCGCCCTTGACCACCTTGGCGACGCGGTTGATCTCCACCACGCGCTCCTGGAGGTCGAGGCTGCCTGCGTTGACTGATCTGTCTGATTGCATGAGAGAGTGAGAGAGGGTAGCGGGAGACCGAGCCTAGACGGTTATGCCGGCCTCGCGGATTGCCTCGGCGAACGCCCGCACATGGCCGTGGTAGCGGTAGCCGCCGCGGTCGAACACGACCTCTGCGACACCAGCCGCTTTGGCGCGCTCGGCGAGTAGCTCGCCCGCGCGTTTGGTGCGGTCGAAGCCATTCAGCTTGCGCAAGTCAGGCTCATACCAGTGGACGGCGGCGAGCGTGCGTCCGGAGGAGTCGTCGACGAGCTGGGCCGAGAGGCCGCGGTTGGAGCGGAACACGGACACGCGCGGGCGCGTGGCGGTGCCCGACACCTTGGCGCGCACCCGGCGGCGGCGTTTGAGACGGCGGGTCTCCTTGGTGAGGACGCTCATGCCCTCTTGCCCACCTTTCTCGCCACGTACTCGCCCTCGTAGCGGATGCCCTTGCCCTTGTAGGGCTCCGGGGGACGCTGCTTGCGAATGATCGCGGCGATCTCGCCGACCTGCTGCTTGGAGATGCCCTTGACGACGACCCTCGTGGGCTGGGGCACTTCGAATTCGATGCCGACGGGCGCCTCGATCGGCACCGGATGGGAGTAGCCGACGGCAAGCTCCAGGTTCTTGCCCTTCATCTGGGCGCGATAGCCGACGCCCTGGATCTCCAGGCGCTTCTCATAGCCGTCGGTCACGCCTTGGACCATGTTGGCCACCAAAGAGCGCGTCAAACCATGCAGAGCACGGTGCTCGCCGCGGTCGGTCGGACGCGAGACGATCAGCCGCTCACCGTCTTGGGCGACTTCGATGTCGCGCGGGATGCGCTCGGAGAGCTCGCCCTTGGGGCCCTTGACGCTGACCGACTCGGGCTCTATCGCCACGGTCACGCCCGCGGGCACGGGTATTGGCTGTCTTCCGATTCGCGACATGCCTACCAGACCTGGGCGAGGACCTCGCCGCCGACGCCGGCGGCGCGCGCGTCGTGACCTGTCATCACGCCGCGCGAAGTGGACACGATCGATGTTCCCATGCCGCCCAGGACCTTGGGGATGCGCGTCGCCTCGACGTAGGTGCGCCGTCCGGGGCGCGAGACGCGCCTGAGGCCGGAGATCGCCGAGCGGCGGTCATCGGTGTACTTCAGGCGAATCTCGATCAGCTGACCGGCGCCGCCGTCGCGTGCGGGAACAATCGCCCAAGAGTCGATATAGCCCTGCTCGGTGAGGATGCGCGCGATCTCCGTCTTCACTTTCGAAGCCGGTATGTCGACGGTCTCATGCGCAGCGTGGATCGCGTTGCGGATACGCGTGAGGAAGTCGGCTACGGGATCGGTCATTGACATGGAGTGCTCTGATCTGAAGTGGTTCTCGGAGGGACTTTGTGGCTCTCGTACGGGATTGTTGATTCTCGAAAGACGCGTCGCCTACCAGGAGGACTTGGTC
>DATMPT010000126.1:0-8396 GCA_035567355.1 Solirubrobacteraceae bacterium | reverse complement strand
GTGGCGAGCGCGGCCTTGGCGACCAGATCGCGCGCTACCGTACGGCCTTCATCTCGGTCATCGCGATGGTCGTGATCGCCCTGTTCGTGGGCGGTTATATTCTCTCCAACGAGCGCTTGTCGCTGCCGGGCTGGGTGCCGGTGCTTGGAAAGGAATACGTCACGCTCAAGGCCCACTTCCGTACCGCCCAGGCGGTCACTCCCGGCCAGGGCCAGGCGGTCACGATCGCGGGGGCCAAGATCGGCGAAATCGCGAGCGTCCAATCCGACGAAGGCGACGCGCTCGTGACGATGAACATCACGCCCAAGTACGCGCACTACATCTACCGCGACGCGACGATGCTCCTGCGCCCCAAGACGGGCTTGAAGGACATGACGGTCGAGGTCGACCCTGGGACGCCTAAGGCCGGACACGTGCCGAATGGCTACACGGTGCCGCAATCGCAGACCGCCCCCGACGTCAACTTCGAGGAGTTCCTGGCGAGCCTGGACGGTGAAACGCGCGCCTACCTGCAGGAGCTGATCGCCGGAGCCGGCCAGGGCCTGAAGGGCAATTCTGCAAACCTCTCGGCCACCTTCAAGCGCTTTGACCCGATCTCGCTGTATACGCGCAAGATCACCGCACAGTTGCAGCTGCGCCACAAGAACATCGAACGCGCCGTCCACAACTTCCAGCTGATCATCAGCGCCCTCGGCAACAAGGACACCGAAATCTCACAGGCGATCGATGCCTCCAACGCCGTATTCAAGACTTTTGCCGAACAGGACCAGAACTTCCAGCACACACTCGCGCTGTTGCCGAGCACGCTATCTAAGACCAAGAGCGGCCTCGGCAAGCTCGCGCGGACATCTGCTGTGGTAGGGCCGACGTTGACCAAGCTCGAGCCGTTCGCCAACGCGCTCGCTCCGGCACAGGTTGCCTCGCGCTCGCTGTTCAAGACGAGCACGCCGATCATCAAGAACGAAATCCGTCCGTTCGCGCGCAAGATCCTGCCGGTCATCGATCAGCTCAATCCTTCGCTGACGGAAATCGCGGAAGCCTTCCCCGGCCTGGAAAAGAGCTTCGCCGTGTTCAACGAATTCTTTAACGAGCTCGCCTACAACCCCGGCCCCAACCAGGGTGGCTTCCTGTTCTTCCTCGACTGGGCCAACCACGACCTCAACAGCACGCTCAGCACAGCCGACGCGCACGGTCCGCTTGGGCGTACGGTTGCCTATCTGAACTGCGAACTGTTGCCTTTGTTGACGGGTGTGAGTGAAATCAACGCCACGGTGAAGCTGCTCGTCGCGCTCTTCAATCCCCCATCGGCAGCGGAATGCCAGTCATTGGGTTTGGTCTCAGGTACGGCCACAACTGCGAGCTCAGGGAAGGCGTCCGCACACGTGCGTACGCACTCTGCTCCGAAGGGTTTCACGCTGAAACTACTTGGCTCCAAGCACAGTGCTTTCGGTCGCATTGCCGCCACAAGCGGGGGAGGTCGCTGATATGCAAAAGCGTGCGCCCACGCTGGCAAACATCCTCGTGATCGTGTTGTTCGCGCTGAGCTGTTTCGGGCTTCTGCTGTTCCTGTGGGAGTCCTTCGGCGGGCCCGTGCCGCTCAAGCCTAAGGGTTACCGCTTCACGGTCGCCTTCCCGCGTACGCTCGCGCTCGCCGAACAGTCCGACGTGCGCATCAGCGGCGTCAACGTCGGTCACGTGATCAGCCTCGCCTACGACAAGGATGGGCGTGCGCATGTGACGATTGAACTCGCCAGCAAATACGCGCCGATTCCCTCCAACATGCATGCGATCCTGCGCCAGAAGACGCTCCTGGGCGAGACCTACGTACAACTCAAGCCGCAGGGCCCCGGCGCGCCGACGCTAGCCGATGGGGAGCAGCTCCCCAACGCCCAGGTCGAACCGGCCGTGACACTCGACGACATCCTCGCCACGCTCACCCCAGAAACCCGCCGCGCCTTCCAGGTGTGGATGCAGTCCTTGGCCGAAGGTCTCGGCGGCCGCGGCGAAGAGATCAACTCCTCGTTTGCGACCCTGCAACCCTTCGTCGAAGACGCCAACAAGCTGACCGCGGTAGCCGCTTCCCAGGAGGGTGCCCTCACGGCCAGCATTCACAACACGGGCGCCGTGTTCGACGCCCTGACGGCACGCGAGGGCCAGTTTCGCAGCTTGATCTCAAACGGTGAGCGCGCTTCCCATGCCCTTGCCGAATCGAGCCAGGCATTCGCCGAAGCCTTCCGCGAACTGCCCGCCTTCGAGCGCAACTCGCAGACGGCGCTGCGCGCGCTCGACGTCTTCGCGACCAATACGGTGCCGCTGCTCGACCAAATACGTCCCTTCGAGGAAGGGCTCACTCCCCTGCTGGAGGCGGTCAAGCCGTTCACGCCGCCGTTCGACGCGCTGCTGACCTCACTCGGCCCGTTGACGAAGGCCGCCAAGACCGGCCTGCCGAGCGTCAAGAAGGAGCTCGACCTGACCGTTCCGCTGTTTGCCGCTACGAGCCCTGTGTTGCACAATTTCAATCCGTTCTTCCAGTATCTGAGCGAGTACGTACCCGAGCTTCAGGCCCTGTTCGCCAATGGCACGGCCGCGACTCAAACGCACGAAAAAAACAAAAACATTCCGGCGGGTCCGCAGCAACATTTCCTGAAGGCGATGCAGGTACTCACCCCCGAAGGCCTCTCGACCTACCAGCAACGGATTGGCACAAATCGTGCGAATGCCTATCCGCAACCCGGAGCCTTCAACTCCATCGGGAGCGGCCTGTCGGTGTTCAGCAGCGCCCCCTGCGCGAACTCGGCCCCTTCGCTGGGTGGTCCGGAATCCGGAACGCTCACCGAAGAAATCCTTGAACAGCTGATCGGGCTGGAACCTGGCAGCAGGAAGAAGGGCGCACCGGTGGAAAATCATGCGCTCTACCCGCCTGTGGCCAACAACCCCGAAAAGCCCGGCAACGTCATCCCGGCGCCCGCCTGCAAGCAGCAGGGGCCATTCACGTTCAACGGCCAAACGAGCCAGTTCCCGCACGCCACACCGTCGAAGTAGGCGCGCTGGCTACCTTAGAGGCGGGGCTGGCTAAGTCAGACCCGGCTGGCTAAGTACCGGGCTGGCTAAGTCAGGCCCGCGATGCCCAAGGCGCGCTCGTGGTCGAGATAGGGGAGTAGCGCGAAATAGGTGAGATCGGCGTGCAGATAGGGAAGTTCGGCTACGTTTCCCTGCAGGACGCGCCTGTGCACGATCGAGGCGATCCCACCGACGATGGCCTCCGATGTCTGCTGCGGCAGGTACTCGCTTTCGGATGCGAGCGAGCGACCCTCCTCGAGCAGTGAAGTGAACAGGGCGAGCGCTTCGCGCTGGCGCTCGCACGCCGCGGGGCCGGCGCCAAGCATCTCGACAAACAAGACATCCGCTGCGTCGGGGTCGCGGGCAAGCGCCGCGAGCAGGCTCTCCAGCGCGAGCTTGACGCGTTCAGGCCAAGGGGTGCTCGGGCGGAACAGCTCCAAGGCTGTGCGTTCACCGCGGCCGATCAGCTCGTCGATCGCCTGCATGAAACAATCGTGCTTGTCCTGGAAGTGCTCGCTGAACACCGCCTCCTGAACGTCGGCTTTCGATAGCACACGGCTGACGGTGGTGCGGTCATATCCGCGCAAGGCCACCGTCTCGATCATTGCGCCGAGCAGGCGACGGCGCGGATCGGGGCGGGGCGCGCTTGCAATGCCCCCCAACGTGGTCGGAGACGAGTCCGCTATCAACCCTGGATCGGCGCCGGAGCGCCCATGCTCAAACATCTCCTACCTCCCAGGCCACCGATCGTAAACCCAATGGCCCTGGTATGTCAAGGGGATGTGTATGGAGGGGTACCAAAGCCAGGTCGGCTGGGCTGCGCCAGCCGGTCCGGGACCCCCAGTGTGAACGCCGCTGGGACTTGGCTCGCCGGCACGGGTTGGCGTCCATGCCGACACTGGTCTTCGGGGCGGCACCGGCGGGTGGGTTGATCGGATCTGCGCCGGGCACTAGTATCTGAGCCGTGGAGAGTGCCGAGGGGACTCACGGGGAGAATCTGGAGGGCGAGCGGGTCGTCGAATCCGATGCGCCTGTGCGCGTAGAGGGGGACGACGAGCATTTTCAGTATCACTCCGCGGGCGGCGATCTCGACCTGGCCGGCGAGGCAACCGACCGCGACTGGTCGATCCGCTGCGTGGACGTGGTCAAGCGCTTGGCCGGCATACCGGTGCTCAACGGCCTGAACGTCGCGATCCCCGACGACATGATCACGGTCGTGCTCGGCCCCTCGGGCACCGGCAAGAGCGTACTCATCAAGCACCTGATCGGCCTGATGTTCCCCGACTCGGGCGACATCCAGGTGCTCGGCAACTCGGTCCCCGAGCTCACGATGCCCAAGCTGCTGGAGCTCCGCAGGAGGATCGGCGTGCTCTTCCAGGACGGTGCCCTGTTCGGCTCGATGTCGGTGTTCGACAACGTGGCCTTCCCCTTGCGCCAGCACACCGACATGTCCGAGGGCCAGATCGGCGAACGCGTGCGCCAGCGCCTGATGGATGTGGGCCTGGCCGAGGCAATGGACGACGCTCCCTCCCAGCTCTCGGGGGGTATGCGCAAGCGCGCCGGCTTCGCGCGCGCGCTCGTCACAGAACCCGACGTTGTGATCTTCGACGAGCCCGACTCGGGCCTTGACCCCGTCCGCACGGCGCTCCTGTGCGACTTGATCCAGGAGATGCACGAAGCCAACGGCGGCACCTACATCGTCGTGACCCACAACATCGCCTCGGCGCGCCAGATCGGCCAGTACATCGCCCTCTTGTGGCGCGGGCGGATCGTGGAAGCCGGCGACGCCGAACGGATGTTCTCCTCGGAGAACCCCTTCGTGCGCCAGTTCCTGAGCGGGTCGGCCAGCGGTCCCTTGGGCATGGATTGACCGGAGGTCTGCGCCGGATCTCGCAGTCTTTGCCGCGAGGTCCTCGGGTGGCTTGAGTACGGGCCCAGGCTGGGCTGGTGTGTTGCGACAGGTGCCCTACGCGCGTGCGCGTGGGGACTTCGCTCGAATACGCGCCCCTCGCGCCAACTGTCCGTTGGGGCGTCCACACTATATGCGAACATGTGTTCGTATATGGTCACGTGCATCCACATCCCTCGTTTCGCGCTGACGGTCGCCGCCGGCGGGGCCCAGGCGCTCGCGGGCAGGGCGCTCGCGCTCGCGCCGATGGCGACGGTGCAGCTACGAGTGGGGGAGGTATCCGGGGCGGCAGAGGCCTTTGGGGTTAGCGCCGGCATGAGTTTGGGGGAGGCGCTCGCGCGCTGCCCCGAGCTAACGCTCGTCCCGGCTAACCCGCTCGCGGTGGCGGAGGCGTGGGAGGAAGCGGTGTGCGACCTGGAGAGCATCGGTGCGGCGGTGGAGCCCGCGCGCGAGGGACTCGCCTACTTCGAGGCGGATGGCTTGCGGGGCCTGCACGGCTCGGACACGCATACGCTCGCGGCTGCACGTCGTGCGCTTGGCCGCCCGGCGAGGATCGGAGCGGGGCCCACCCGCTTCTGTGCTCTGGCCGCCGCGCTTGGGAGCAGCGCGCGACGCGCAAGGATCGTCCAAGCGCAGGCGGTACTGCGCTATCTTGCCGCCCGCCCCGTGGACTTGCTCGGCTTCCGCGAGGACACGGCAGCCTTGGTTGAGCCGCTCCAGCGTCTGGGCGTGCGCACGCTGGGAGAGCTGCGAGAGCTCGGACGCCACGCCTTGGCCGACCGCTTCGGCGAGTCCGGCACGGTCGCTCATCGTCTGGCTAGCGGCGATGACGGATCGCTCGTGCCTCGTCGCGTGGAGGATCTGCTGGAGGAGTCCTTGGAGGTGGGGGATGCCGGCAGCGGGCCGATGCTCGAACGTGTGCTCGGGGTGCTCGTCGATCATCTGCTGGCGCGTCCCGAGCGCCGTGGCAGGAGCGTACGAGCGGTCGTGCTCTCAGCGCGGCTCGCGGGTGGCGGGACTTGGCGCGAGCAAGTCGTGTTTCGCCAAGCGCTCGAGGACGGCAGGCGCATGGGGGTGGCCCTATCGCTGCGCTTGCCCCTGCTGCCGGCGCCCGCCGAGTCGCTGCGCCTCGGGGTTGAGCGCTTCGGTCCCGCGGGAGGGGACCAGCACACGCTGCTCGAGCAGAGCAAGCAGGCACGCCACGGGCGCTTGAGAGAGGCCGTCGATCAAGTGCGCACCGTTGCGGGACACGAGGCCGCGCTGCGCGCCGTGTGCATCGACCCAGACTCGCGCGTGCCCGAGCGCAGAGTCGTGCTAACGCCGCTTCCGGGATGAGTCGTCCGCGAGCGCTGAACCCGCCACGTGCAGCCCGTGTGCGTGTGAGGCAGGAGGTGCCCTGCGATGTGAATGGCGAGCGGATCGAGGCGGTGCGCGAGTCGTGGCTGGTGGAAGACCGCTGGTGGACCGCCCGTCCCCTGCGCCGTCGCTACTGGGAGCTCGTGAGCGTGCGCGGACGCAACTTTGTCGTCTTCCACGACCTGTGCGCGGGCGGCTGGTTCACGCAGGGCTCCTAGATGAGATCCCAGTCGGGCACGCCGGGATACGTGGAGCTCCACTGCCATTCGGCGTACTCGTTCCTGGACGGGGTGTCTTCCCCGCAGGAGCTCGCCCACAGCGCAGCCGGGCTCGGGTATAGGGCCTTGGCGCTCACCGACCACAATTCGGTGTCCGGCTCGATGGAGCTCGCCCAGGCCGCGGGTGACGCCGGCGTGCGGGCGATCCACGGGGCGGAGCTCGATGTGATCGTGGGAAGCGCGCACCCGAGTGTCGCGGTCGGGGTGGGAGATGGCCACCACAGGGCAGAGGCCGCAACCACGCATCTGACCTTGCTCGTGCGCGATGCCCGCGGGTGGAGGAACCTGTGCCGCATCCTCACGCACGCCCATGCCGGTACGCGCGAGGGCCCTGGACGCGAGCGCGCGGAGCCCTCGGTGGTGCTCGAGACGGTGCTTGACCATGCTGAGGGGCTCGTGTGCCTGACCGGTTGCGCCGAGCGCGGCGTGCGCGACGAGCCCACGGCCCGGCGGCTGCTCGATGCGTTCGGTCCGCCAGGGCTACGCGTGGAGCTGCAGCGCCCCTATGCCCGCCACGACCGCGCCCGCAACCGGGCGCTCGCGGCGCTCGCCAGGCGGCTGGGGGCGAAGTGCGTGGCCACTGGGAACGTCCATGCTCACACGCGCTCGCGCGCCGAGCTGCAGGACGCCTTCGTGACACTGCGCCACCACGCCACGCTCGACGCCTCCGAGCCGCTCAGGCGCCCCAACCACACCCATGTGATGAGCACCCCGCAGGCGATGGGCGCTCGATTCGCCGATCATCCCGATGCGGTTCGCGAGACCTTGTGCCTGGCAGAGCGGCTCACTTTCGACCTCACCAAGGATCTGGGCTACAGCTATCCAGGAGCGGAGGATCAGGACGCGCCGCGGCGTCTGGCCGAGCTGTGTTGGATACGCCTGGAGGAACGCTACGGGCAGGACGCGCTGCGCTGTGGGGATCCCGCCGGTGGAGGGACTGGCGCGACATGCCCCGGTGGGCTGGCGCCAGGGCTCGCCGCGCGGGCTCGCGGCGAAGCGCGGGCGCGCCTGCAGGAGGAGCTGCACGTGATCGACAGCCTCGGCCTGGCGGGCTTCTTCCTGCTCCACCACGACATGCTCGAGCTCGCGCGCGAGGTGGCCCTCCAGGTGCGCGGCCGCGATACGGCGCGTGCACTGCTGGCCCCCGGACGGGGACGCGGCTCCTCTGTGTCCTCGATCGTGTGCTACCTCACGGGGCTCTCCCACATAGACCCCATCTCCAACGGGCTCATGCTGGGGCGCTTCCTGCACGAGGACCTGCGGGGACTGCCGGACATCGACCTCGACTTCCCGCGCGATATCCGCGAGGTCCTGATCCCGCGCGTGCACGAGCGCTACGGGCGCGAGCGGGCTGCCTTGGTGGCGGCATTCCCAACCTTTCGCGCACGTGGGGCGATCCGCGAGCTGGGCAAGGTGCTTGGGTTGCCCGCTGGGGAGATCGAGCGAGTCGCGCGCATGGCGGATCAGAGAGGTGATGTGGAGCGCGACATCCTTGCCGCCGGCTCGGGTCATGCCTTGCGCGATGGTGTGGGCCACGCCTCTCGCGAGGATGGGGAGCCCTCGCCCGAGAGGCCACTTCGCGACTCTCATCCCGGTGATGGGTCTCCTGTGCGCTCGCCGCGCTGGCATTGGCTTGCGCGGCTGGTAGGCGAGGCATACGGCCTACCCCGCCACCTCTCCCAGCACTCGGGTGGGATGGTGGTGTCCACGAGGCCTTTGATCGACTGCTGCCCGGTGGTCCCGGCGGCGATGGAGGGCCGGCAGATGGTGCAGTGGGACAAGGACTCCTGCGC
>DATMPT010000125.1:0-7809 GCA_035567355.1 Solirubrobacteraceae bacterium | reverse complement strand
TCGCCGTCGATTCCAAAGCGCTCGCGGATACGCGCCGAGATCGCAAGACCCCAAGCGGCATGCACGCGCCCGCCGTAGGGCGAGAGCACACACATACGCCAATCGCCGATCTCATCGCGAAAGCGCTCGACCACGATCGTGCGATCGCTGGGGATCACGCGTGTGGCCGCCTGCTGCTCGCGCAGATAAGCAAGCAGGTTGGCCGCCGAGCGCTCGTCCAGGTCGTAGTCGCGCGCCAGCAAGTCCGCGTCCTGATCGACCGCCCAGCGCGCAAACGCCCCGATCGCCTCGCCCAGCTCCTTCGGGCGGCCGATCCCGTCGCCCTTCCAGAACGGCACCGCTCCCGGCACGCCCGGCGCAGGCGTCACGATCACGCGGTCGCGGCCGATCTCCTCGATCCGCCAGGAGGACGCACCCAGCAGGAACACCTGGCCTGGGCGCGCCTCGTAGACCATCTCCTCGTCAAACTCTCCCACGCGGCGTCCGTCGGGCAGCGTCACCGCGTACAGGCCGCGATCGGGGATCGTGCCGGCATTCGCGATCGCAAGCTGGCGGGCACCCTTGCGCGCGCGAATGCGTCCCGCGACCCGGTCCCACACGATGCGCGGACGCAACTCGCCGAACTCGCTGGAGGGGTAGCGGCCATCCAGCATGTCGAGCACGTTCTCCAGCAAGGCCCGTGGCAAATCGGAGTAGGAGTGGGTGCGGCAGATGAGAGCATGCAGGTCATCCACAGAGACGGTCCCGTCCGCCCAGACGTGTTGGGAGCCGCCGCCCGGGCCGCCGCTCGCGGCACTCGAACCGCCGGGCAGCCCGACCTTTCCCGCATCCTCCGCCGAGGCGGCGATCGCCACGATCTGCTGGGCGAGCACGTCCAGTGCGTTACGTGGCACCACGGTCGGCTCAATCGCCCCTTCGCGCATGCGCCGGCACACAACCGCGCACTCGAGCAAATCGCCCCTGAACTTGGGGAAGATGCGCCCCTTGCTCACATCGCCCACGCCATGGCCCGCCCGCCCGATGCGCTGCAGGCCGCGCGCCACCGACTTGGGCGACTCGATCTGCAACACCAGGTCCACAGCCCCCATATCGATCCCCAGCTCCAGCGAGGAGGTGGCCACCAGGCAAGGTAGCTCTCCGGCCTTGAGCTGCTCCTCAATCGTCGTGCGCTCCTCGCGCGAGAGCGATCCGTGGTGAGCGCGAGCGATCTCGCGCAGCGCCGCCGGCCCCGGGCTCGCCGAGGGCACATACAACGATCCATCCCCGCCTCCGCTTGCCTGCTCGCCATCGCCATCTGACCCGGCCGCGGCCAGCTCGTTGAGGCGCAAAGCCACACGCTCGGCCGAGCGGCGGTTGTTGACGAACACGATCGTGGAACGGTGCTCGCGGACCAGGGACAGCAGCTCGGGATAGATGGCCGGCCAGATGGAGTTGCGTGTGGACTCGCTGCCCGGGACCGGCTCCAGGGGATCGCCGCTAGTTGAGCCGGCCGGGCCTGCCAAATCGCTCATCGAGTCCACCGGCACGTGGATGCGCAAGTCAAGCGGCTTGCGTACACCAGCGTCCACGATCCGCACCTCGCGGGTGGGCCCCACCAGGAAGCGCCCCACCTCCTCCAGCGGATTCTGCGTCGCCGAGAGGCCGACCCGCTGCACACCGCCTCGCCTCCGGCCCAGCGGATCCGCCCGCGAGTGCGCACGCGCCTGCTCGTCCAAGCGCTCGAGCGTGAGCGCGAGATGAGCACCGCGCTTAACCGAGGCCACGGCGTGGATCTCGTCCACGATGACCGTCTCCACCCCCTCCAGCATCGCGCGAGCGCGCGATCCGAGGATCAGGTAGAGCGACTCGGGTGTCGTGATCAAGATGTCCGGCGGTTTGCGCGCCATCGCCGCCCGCTCGGCCTGAGAGGTGTCGCCGGTGCGAATCCCCACGCTCACGTTTGCCCGGAGCCCGCGCAAGGGGGCCCTGAGGTTGCGCTCGATGTCATGAGACAGAGCCTTCAGCGGGGAGACGTATACGACACGCACGCCGTCTCGCGCGCGTGTCAGAGACCCGCCGCTGGGCGCCTCGCTATGGTCTTCCCCCGCGCGCACACGGGGTACGCCGCTCGAGCCATCCGCCGGCGCATCCTCGTCCGTCCGGTGCCGCATGCCCAGCCGGTCGATCGCCCACAGGAAGGCCGCCAGCGTCTTGCCCGAGCCTGTCGGCGCCGACAGCAGCACATGCTCGCCACTGGCGATCGCAGGCCAAGCCTGCGCTTGAGCGGCAGTCGGCTTTGCAAACGACGACTCAAACCAAGCACGCGCCGCTGGACTGAACGCAGCCATCGGATCCGGATGGGATGCAAAGGAGTCTCGGCGGGAGCGAGCCACGTCGCCGAGGCTAGCGCGCCCAAGCCGCTCTATGGGTGGCCGTCAGCCTGCTCGAACACCTCTGAAAAGCGCACAAGATCGTTTCTCGGGATTGTTCGACTAGACTGCCGCCTCGTGTCGATAGAAGACGAAACGCAACAGTCCACACCAGACCCTGCCTCGACCCCGGGCAAGCACCTCCGTGCCTGGATGAGATGGATCGGAGGAGCCTCCCGCCAAGCTCAGCCCGAGCCCACGCAAACGCCAACGGGGCTCGATCGGATCGACATCACAACCCTGCAAGCACTACCCGCGCTGCTCGATCGCTCGAGTCTTCCCAACGGTGTCCTCGAGCTGGTGATCGAGGACTTCGAAGAGCCCACCCGCCAACTGCTCGACATTCACGACGGCCACATCACGCTCGTAGACCCCGGTCAGTGCGTGCCATGGGCGAGCATCTCAGGCCCTCCGGCGGCGTGGGCATCGGCGCTGGGCCCCGAGCGCGACACGGCAGCCCTGCGGCTCACCGGCGACGCCCAGCTTGCGCTGAGGGTACTCGCCGCGCTCCCATCACCCGCCTAGCGTCAAGCGGCCGCGCGGCCAAAAAGCTCGAGCACGCGCTCGACGGTCGCCTCGTCCATCGCCGTTGACACACACACAAGTCCGTCGGCCGCAACCAGCAAGCCCCCGTCATACAGCCGGCGCCACAGCGCCGGCAGATCGGCGGCGTGGAGCTTGCAGAGCGAGCCCGCGCCCGTGACCTCATATCCCAGGTTCTCCAACCCCTCGCGCAGCCGCCCACCGAGGCCGCCGATTCGCTCGATCGCCTCCCCATCCAGTGCATCCAGCGCCGCCAAGCCAGCCCTCATCGAGACAGGATTGGCTGCAAACGTGCCGGCGATCTCCACGCCGTCTGGAGCGGTGGGATCGAACACGTCCATCCACTCTGCCCTTCCCCCAAGCGCCCCCACAGGCAAGCCGCCACCGATCAGCTTGCCCAGCGTCACGATGTCGCCCTCGATCCCATAAGAGGCATGCATGCCACCGACGGCCATGCGCAGGGTGATGATCTCGTCGACGATCAAAGCGATACCGCGTCGCTGCGTCTCGGCGCGCACCAGCCTCGCCCACTCCCGGTCCACGGGTCGCAGCCCGGCCCGGTTGGGCATCAGGTCGAGCAGGACGCAAGCGACCCGATCCTCGCAGGCGTCAAGCGCCGCTACCAGTGCGGCCCCATCGCAGAGCGGGAGCGTGAGGACAGTACGCCTCACCTCCTCCGGCACCCCGCGGGCGCGCGGCTGAGCCAGGGTATCCCAGCCGCCGTGATAGCAACCTTCAAAGCGCACCACCTTCTCGCGACCGCTGGCCGCGCGCGCCGCGCGTACGGCGGCCATCACCGCTTCACTACCGGAGCCGGTGAAGCGCCAGCGCTCTGCCCACTCGATCCTGCCCGCCAAGCAGTCGGCCAAGTCCACTTCGGCCGCGGTCGGCAAGCCAAACGCCGAGCCCTGCTCGAGTGCGGCGCATGCAGCCACCACAACCGGCGCATAGGCGTTGCCGTGCACGAGCGCCGAGTAGTCGCCATGCAAGTCGATCAACTCGCGGCCGTCTACATCCACCACGAACGGTCCTTCGCCACGCACCGCATAGGGAGGGGGCGAGACGGCCGAGAGGGTCGTGCGCGAGCTCCCGCCCGGGAAGCGCCGGCGAGCGCGCTCGTAGAGCTCATCCCCGGCACCCACACGAGCTGGCTGTCGTGGCCTACCCACCCTCCACCTCGCGCGTGAGCAAACCCGCGACGTGCAAGCGAGGCCCATAGGACAGTGCAGTCGTCGGGGTCATCCTCATAGCGATAGGTAAGCGTGGCGGATCTTGGGGTCGCCAAGCAGCGTGCCCGGCTCTCCCTCAGCACACACCACGCCCCGGTCGATCACGTAGGCCCGGCTCGCAAGCGCCCCCACAATCCCAAGGTGCTGCTCGGCGAGCACCATCGTCAGGCCCGCCTGCTTGATGCGCAAAAGTTGCTCTGTAAGTGTCTCGACCACACGCGGGGCCAATCCCTCGGTGGGCTCATCCAACAGCAGGATCCCAGGATTCGAGATGAGCGCACGCGCGATCGCCAGGACCTGCTGCTCGCCTCCACTCAGCCACGCGCCCTTTGACCTGCGCACCCGCTCGAGCATCGGGAACACGTCAAGGAGCTCCTCGAGAGTCCACTCGTGGGGACGGTCCGGCAACGCCTCCCCGGAGGGCATCCTGGCCCGGGATGCCCCGAGCCCGCCGGCACGAGAACCTGGGCGCTTGCGCATTCCCGCGCGCAGGTTCTCCTCGACGGTCAGCTCGCCAAACACCCGCCGTCCCTGTGCCACCAAACCCACGCCCAGGCGAGCTATCCGGTGGGGAGAGAGCCCAACGGTCTCGCGGCCGTCCACCGCGATCGAGCCGCTGCGGGCGCCCATCATCCCCATCACGCTGTGCAACGTCGTGGTCTTGCCGGCCCCATTACGGCCGATCAAGGCGACTGTCTCACCGTCCCGCACGTCCATGTCCACGCCAAACAGGACTTCGCTAGCACCGTACTTGGCCCGCAGCCCTTCGACCGACAACCTCACCTCACGCCTCCCCCGGTACTAGAGCCGGCCGTGCCCTCATGAGGCATCCACTCCCATGTGAGACCCCAAATAGATTTGCTGCACGTGCGGGTCGCGCCTGATTTCCTCAGGTGCGCCGTCGGCGATCAGCGTCCCCCGGTCCATCACCACGACTCGCAGGGCGTGCGCAAAGACCGTCTCCATGTCGTGCTCAGAGAACATCAGTGTGAGCCCCCGCCGCCGCACAGCTCCCATCACGAGCCGCATGATCGTGGCGCGCTCCTCCACTCCCATGCCGGCAGTCGGCTCGTCCAGCAGCAAGAGCCGCGGTCCCAGCGCGAGCACCATTGCCAGCTCCAAGCGCTTGCGCTGGCCTTGGGAAAGCGAGAGGGCCGCCAGCTCGCGCTGACCGGACAGGCCCACCTCGGCAAGCGCCGCCTCTAGTTCGTCCTCGCCCGGGGATTCGGTGGCGGGAGGTATATGTGTCTGTGCGGGCGGAGATATTCGTGCCTGCGCGGGGGTGGGTGTGTTCGTCGGTTCGGCGTTATGTGAATGTCCCTGTCCGGAAGGACGTATGTGTGGCTGTGCGGGGGGAGGTGTGTGTGTCGGTGTGGGGTGACTTGCGCGCGCGCGAGAGACGCCCCAACCGGAAGGTCCCCACCGCCGGCTCTCGGGGGCGCGCGCGAGCAAGGCGATCCGCACGTTCTCGGCGACGCTCAATCCCGCGAACAGGCGCGGAGCCTGAAAAGTCCGCCCGATCCCCAGGCGGCTGTGGCGCTCGGGCGATAGGCCGCGCATGTCGAGGCCGTCCAAGCGAATCTCACCGGCCGTGGGGACGAGCTCGCCCATCATCAGCGCAAACAAGGTGCTCTTGCCGGCGCCGTTCGGGCCGATCAGGGCAACGACCGCCCCCTCCTCGATCGCAAGCGTCACCCCGTCCACGGCGCGAATGCCGCCGAAGTGGCGCGCGACGTCGCGCAGCTCGAGCACTTGGCTGACATCGGCCGGGCTCACGGCGACCTATCCCGTGGCGCCCGCGCGGGCGCCACGCGCCAGTGCGCGCACTCGGCGCAAGAGTGTCACCGGCGCCGCAAGCAGGCCGCCGCGACCGCCCGCGCCGACTCCGCGGGGCGCGATCAGCACGACCGTCAAGAGCACCACGCCGTCGATCAGCAGGGTGTTGGTGGTGAGGCGCCCCACGTAGAAGTCGATCAACCCAAGCAACACGGCTCCCAGCGCCGGCCCAGAGAACAGGCCCACCCCGCCGAGCAGAGTCACGATCAAGGCATTGGCCGAGACCTGCCAGGCGAACACGCTCGGATAGACGATCTGGGCGGTGAGCACCGACAAACCTCCCCCCGCCGCGGCTACGCCGGCGGCGAGCGTAAAGACGCCAAGCCGTCGCCGGTCGACGGCGATGCCGAGCGTACGTGCGCGCAGCGCGTCTTCGCGGATCCCACGCAACAGCAATCCCATATCGGTCTTCACGAACACGAACGCAACCGCAAGCACAACGGTGGCGACTCCGAGGATCACGTAGTACACGCGATCGACGCCGACGATCACGCTCAAGGAGTTGGGCAGATTAGCGATCATGCCGCTGTCGCCACCGGTCAGCGTGTGCGCATGGTTGGCCGCGAATTCGAACAGGTCGGCAAGCGCAAAGGTGAGCATGATGAAGGCGATCGGCTCGAGCCTGACGAGCACCGTGCCGCTCAGCGCCGCCACGAGCGCCGCGGCGATCACGCCGGCAAGCAACGCAACGTAGAAGCCCACGCCGCTGTTGTTCACAACGAGCACCGTCACGTAGGCACCGAGGCCGTAGAAAGCGGCCTGGCCGAAAGAGAACATGCCGGCGTAGCCGAACAACAGGTTGAAGCTGACCCCAAGCAGCATCGTCACGATCATGCTGGCCGCCAGCAGTACGTACTCGCTGGATACGAACGCCGGCAAGGCAGCGGCCGCCAGCAGCAGGACGAGAGCCGGGCTCCAATCGCTCGGCGGACCCAAACGCCGGCGCAGACTTGTCATTGCTCGTCCTCGAACCGCAGTGCCCGCTCGCCCAGGCAGCCAGTGGCCCCGGCACTCACGCCGCTGGGGATTCTCAGCGGGGCGCAAAGCGCCATCATCGGGTCACCGCTGCCCGCCTAGGCAATAGCCGCCGACCGCTCGCCGCACGCGCGAGCAGGACAAAGCTCATCACCGCATATGGCGTCAACGGGGCAAGCGTGGGGCTCTGCAGGGTCACAAAGCTCTCGATCACGCCGATCGCAACTGCCGCGATCAGGGCACCCGTCATGTTGCCCAGGCCGCCGGTAACCACCACGATGAACGCCGGCACAAGGGCAGCAGTTTCCAGGTTGGTGGTGACCGCCCCATTGGGTGCGTCCACCACCCCGCCGAGTGCTCCCAAGCCGATCCCGAAAGCGAATACCCCTGTATAGAGCCGGTTCACGTTCACCCCCAAGACCGAGAGCATCATGCGATCGCCTACGGCCGCGCGCGTGAGCAGGCCCACACGCGTGCCATACATGAGCGCCCAAATTACCCCCACCACAAGCACTCCGAGCACGATCACCACGGCCGTATACTTGGGCAAGGTGGCGCCAAATACCGCCCAACTGCCACTCAGCGAGGTCGGCAAGGCGACCGTCCTGAAGCCCGCGCCGTAGACCAGCACGACGCCGCCCGCGAGCAGGTAGGAGAGCGCTAGCGTGAGCATGAACTGCTGGTTTTCGTCGTGCTCGCGATAGGTGCGCCGCAGCAGTGCCATCTCGGCCAGCGCCCCGCCGAGGGCGGCCACGAGGGGGACGAGGACGAGCGCGAGCAGCCACCCAAGCGTGGAGGCGCCGACGCGCCCGATCACC
>DATMPT010000124.1:0-2692 GCA_035567355.1 Solirubrobacteraceae bacterium | reverse complement strand
TCAGGGGAGCGACGCGGTCGATCTCCTGCACTACCTCTACCGGCGGGCGGTTGGTGCTCGCCGACTCACCGCCCACGTCGAGGATGTCGGCGCCGGCGCTCAGCAAGCCGGCGGCGAGGCTCACGCGCTGGTCCAGCGTGCGGTAGCGCCCCCCGTCGCTGAAGGAGTCAGGCGACGCGTTGACGATGCCCATCAGCCACGGCCTGGCGCCCAGCTCGAGCACCCGGCCGCGGGCGTGCAGGCGGTACGGGGGCGCTTGCCTCACGCGAGTGGGTCCCCGATCCGATCGACGCGCGCACAGGCGCGTGGCACACCATCGAAACCCCGACCCCCGACGCGGGCGGCCCTCGTCATGGGGTGTCCTCGGCAAGGATGCCCTCGAGGCGAGCCTCCTCGAAAAAGTGCTCGCCCTCGAGCGCCGTGCGCGAGGCGCTCCAGCCGAGCTCTCTCCCCAAGAGCTCGGCGACACGCAGGACAGCGGGACTCCGGCCGGGCCCCCCGCCGACGAGCTCGCGTGCGGCGAGCAGTCCGAGGCGGGTTCGCCGCAGGAGCACGTCGCCGACGCTGAGAGCCTGCTCACGGCGCGCGGCAAGCGCTACCTCCGCCATCAGGTCGGGCAACCCGGGGACGATCGGCTGGGCGAGCTCCTCGCGCTCGGCCACCAGGGCCAAGACTTCGTGGGCACCGTAGCCGTAGCGGGCAGCCAGGGCCGCGCGCGCGGCCTCAGAGACGCCCTCGATGGACGGCAAATCCTCGACCGCCACCGCTTGGCCCAAGGGGATCTCAGCCGTGCGGCAGGGAGCGTCGCGAGCTTCACGCTCGACCAGGCGGTCGACCGCCAGCTTGGCCATGCGCCGCCAGGTCGTGAGCTTGCCGCCGGTGATCGTGATCATGCCCGAGGAGGTCTCATACAGCTCCGCCTTGCGCGAGATATCGACCGATTTCTTCGTGTCGCCGGTGGAGATCAAGGGACGCACGCCCGCGTAGGCGCCGGCAAGATCCTCGCGGGAGAGCTCGGTGGCGAAAAACTCGTTGACGGCGGCCAACAGGTAGTCCACGTCCTCGCCGGAGGGCCGGATGTGCTCGAGCGGACCCTCGTAGTCGTTGTCGGTGGTGCCCACCAAGGTGCGCCCAAGCCAAGGCAGCGCAAAGATCGTGCGCCCGCCGGCGGCGGGCACAATCGCGCCTCCAACGAGTGGGAGGTCCTCGTGGCGCAGGGTTATGTGGGTGCCGCGACTGGGCCTGATCACCGGCAGCTCTGCCTCGTCGTGGAGCTCGTGCGGGCGCAGCTCATCGGCCCATACGCCGGTGGCGTTGACGACGTTCTGCGCGCGCACCTCAAAACGCTCGCCGCTCTCGCGATCCCACA
Source organism: Solirubrobacteraceae bacterium (assembly GCA_035567355.1). Taxonomy (GTDB): domain Bacteria; phylum Actinomycetota; class Thermoleophilia; order Solirubrobacterales; family Solirubrobacteraceae; genus Palsa-744. The sequence goes on along the minus strand of DATMPT010000124.1, from coordinate 1,323 downwards.
CCTTGACCCCGCACGCGCGCCCGTCATGCTCGAGTAGGGCAGTCGCGTCGAGGCGGTTGGCGCACACCGCGCCGAAGCGCTCGGCCTCGCCCAGCACGGTCAAGACCAAGCGTGCGTCGTCGGTCTGGCAGTCATAGAAGAGGTAGCCACTGGTCGGCTCGCGCCGGGCCAAGGCCGGCAACAGTTCGAGCACGGCATCGCCTGAGATCACGCGGTGGCGCTCGGGGCTCCACGACTCACCTTCGCTGAGCGTGGCGGCACGTGCGGCGCCGTCACCCGCGAGCTCGCCTTGTGCCTTCTGCGTGCCCTGCGCTCTTTGCGTGCCGCGCGCACGGCGTGGACGACGCGCGCGTAGGCGCTCACGATCGACCGACATGACGTCGTATAGGTTGAGGCCCACACCCATCAGGCGATCCGGCCGAGCGCCGTCGAAGGCGGGCACAACCAGAGGCAAGGGGTGCACCAAGTGCGGGGCCAGCGCCACCATCAGCTGGCGCTCGAGCAGAGCCTCGCGCACCAGGCCCAGGTCGAAGTGCTGTAGGTAGCGCAGGCCGCCGTGCACAAGCTTGCTGGAGCGGCTGGAGGTCCCCGAAGCGTAGTCGGCGCGCTCAACCAAGGCGACGCTGTAGCCGCGCGTGGCGGCGTCCAACGCGACCCCGGCACCGGTGATCCCCCCGCCGACCACCACGAGATCGAACTCGTTGGCCGCAAGGGCAGCGAGAGCCTCAGCGCGGGAAATCACGCTCCCAGTGTTCCAGAGTGCGCGGGCGAGCCGCTGCCAATCGGCGCCGGCGCCCCCGACCACGAGCCACAATCCCTCCCACGGCCATCGAGCCGACGCGATCACCCACACCCACTTGGCAACACGACGCCAGATCGACGTAGCTCCCGGTGATGTTGTCAGCCAGCTTGGTGGCGATGGCGCTTCTTGTGCTTACGGTGCTTGGCCAAGGTACCGACCGGGCTGGCCGTGTGGCCGATGCCAGAGCTCAGGAAGCCCATGATCTGGGGATTTGAGACGCGTGTGTAGACGCCGGCATATCCGGGTTGGGCACAACCGTTACCGAAGTCGACCAGCCCCGCCAGGACATAGTCCGAGGGCGGGCGCGCGGGGGCGGCGCTGTCCACGACCAGCGGGCCGCCGCTGTCGCCGTAGCAGGTGTCCACGCGCGAGCGCGCGCCGCCGGCGCAGATCATGCGCGGGGTGATCGGCTGTTCGATGGCCGCGTACTGTTCTTCGCAGAGCGAGTCCGATACCAGCGGCAGACGCACCGAGCGCAGATTCGTGGGATAGCCCGCAACGTGTCCGGGGGCCGGGTTGAC
>DATMPT010000123.1:0-3892 GCA_035567355.1 Solirubrobacteraceae bacterium | reverse complement strand
ACGCTCGCGGGGGTGGCGAACTTCCTGAAAGTGCCGCCGGCGCTCTTGTTGCTGGGGGTCCTACCGCACGCGCTCCTCGAGCTGGTCGCACTCTTCCTGCCGCTGGCCGCCTGGATCATCGCGAGCAGGAGAGGGGAGTGGGACCAGCTGCTTGCGGCGACCGTCGTTACGGTGGCGATCGCACTGCCCGTGCTCGTCATCGCGGCCTTCATCGAGGTGTACGTCGCCCCCCACCTGTTCACGACGCTCACAGGCATCCATCCGCCGATCGTCGGGGTCTGGGACGGGTTCACCGTCCGCGTCGGCGGCTGAGCCGGCTCGAGCACGACGAGAAGCAGGGGCACCTTTATTCCCCGACAAGGCAAGAAGACTTCTTGTTTGGGCCTTTCGCTGTGAGTATGATCAGGACGATGGGGGGAGGGTCGGCAAGTGCCCGAGTAGGCAGATGGGGGCCAAGGCGATCCCGCATGGCCGAGTGGAGCAGCCGCGCGGCACGGCCGCTGTTCGACAAGATGCTCGCGCGTCATGGCCTGTACAGCCTCGGCAGCGCCCACGGACGCTCGAGGCTGAGCGCGCTGGAGCAGGCCGTGCGCGACGGGCGCGAGGCATATGTGCTTGGGATCGGCGCCGGCGCTCACAACTCCGGGGCCGCGCTCGTGCAGGTCTCACGGCACGGGACTGTGGAGATCGTCTGCAACGAAGAGGAGGAGCGCTACGCGGCGATAAAGCACTGCATGGATTACCCGGAGCACTCGATTGAAGCTGTCCGCGAGCAAATGCGGGCGCTTGGCGTCGATCCCCAGGATCTGGCGGCGTGCGTTAGCAGCTGGGACTACGCGGGCTCGTTGATCGCGATCGTATTGCGGCCCGTGTTGGAGGAGGCTCCGGCGAGCATCACGCGGAAGTTGATGGAGCAGCCCGGCAACGTGATCAATCCTGACAGAAGAAGCCTGAATCGGACCCCGACACGTGTTGGACACCAGCTGGGACTCGGGGAGCGTGTGCCGATCATCGGGATGCGCCACCACGACAACCACGCGTACTTCAGCTACGCGGTCTCGCCGTTCGCTGCAGATCCCCGCTCCGTCATGGTGACTGTCATAGATGGCTCCGGCGACGATGCCTCTACCTCTCTCTACGAGTGCCGAGATGGTCGCCTCACGCTGCTGTGTGCGCAGGGCTCGAGCATCCTTGACTCGCTCGGCTCGATGTACAGCTTTCTCAGCTCGACTCAGGGGGGCTGGCCACCACTCAGCTCGGAGGGCCGCTACATGGGCGCGGCCGCATGGGGCGACGGTAACCGCCTCACGAACCGCTATTACAGACGACTGAAACACCTGCTCCACTTCGGGTCCGAAGGGGAGATCCGGCTCAACCGGACGCTCACGAATTGGACGAGAGGCGGATGGGTCGAGCCCTACGGCAAAGAGCTGATCGAGATCCTCGGCGAGCCGATCTCGATCGAGGACATGTGGAATCCAGATGCCGTGCTCAATGTTGAGGACGTCCGCCACCCTGAGATAACCCGCGATCGCGTGGACAAGGCGGCCGCTGTGCAGATGGTGTTCGAGGACGCCCTTGTTCATACCGTGGATCACCTGATCCGCGTGACCGGCAGCCATCGGCTGGTGCTCACCGGCGGCACTGCTCTCAATTGCGTGGCCAACATGCGCCTGTTGGAATGCTTCGACGAGAGTTGGTATGAGCGCCATCTCGGACAACGTGGGACGCGGCTGCACCTGTGGGTACCGCCGACGCCGGGCGATGCGGGCACACCGGTGGGAGCGGCGTACGCGTTTGCCATGCGCGCCGGTGCCCGGCCCGGGTCTCCGTTGCGGCATGCCTTCTACTGCGGCCGTGCCCCCACGGCCGCGGCGATCCGAGTCGCGGTCAGCGCCGAGCCCGGCGGCGCCAGCATTTCGCTGGGCGACTGCTCCGCCCCCGAAGGCATGGCGCGCGTGGCTGACCTGCTTGCGCACGCGGTGGCCAATGACCGCATAATGGGCATCTATCAGGGCGTCGCGGAGACCGGTCCGCGCGCCTTGGGCCATCGCAGCATCCTTGCAAATCCGTGCAATCCGGACACGCGGCGCCTGCTCAACGAGCGTGTCAAGCATCGCGAACTGATCAGGCCGCTGGCGCCGATGCTCACACACGCCGCCGCCAAGCGCTTCTTCCACTTAGAGGAAGGCGCATCCGATGACGATTACAACGCCTACAACTACATGGTCCTGACGGCGCACGCCAGGCCAGAGGCTCGTGAGGCGATTCCCGCCGTCATCCATCACGATGGGACGGGGCGCGTACAGATAGTACGCCCGGACGTCGATCCGTTCTGCCACGAGTTCCTGCTTGCGATGGGACGCAGGGTGGGCGTGGAGGCATCCGTGAACACCTCTCTCAACGTTGGCGCTCCGATAGCGCATACCCCGGAGCAGGCAATCGCCACTCTCAAGCGCGCACGCGGCATGGACGGACTGCTGATGATCGACGAGGACTCACAGGCGACCCTGGTATGGCTGGAGGACCGAACCCACGCCCGTGAGCGCCTGATGCGGTCCGTTCGCTCATGGGCTCGCGAAACCGGGTTTTCGCTGCCAGATCAGCCCAGCTCCCTACTCGGCTGAGGACCTCTGCTTCACTTTGTATAGTGAATGGAGGCGACTCGGCGAGATCGAGTGCCGGACTTGCAGCGCGATGGCTCACCGATAGGAGAATTCAATGGCAGGCACCCTCACCGAAGTAACCGATGCCAACTTCCAGGCCGAGGTCGTCGAGTCGGAGAAGCCCGTGCTCGTCGATTTCTGGGCTCCTTGGTGTGGGCCCTGTCGCGTGGTGGGCCCGGTGCTCGAGGAGATCGCCTCCGAGCGCGAGGACCTGCGCATCGTCAAGCTCAACGTGGACGAGAACCAGCAGACGGCCGCCGCCTTCCAGGTGCTGTCGATCCCGACGATGATCCTCTTCAAGGGCGGCAACGCCGTCAAGACGGTTGTGGGGGCCTACCCCAAGAAGAAGATCGAGGCGGAGCTGGAGCCAGCGCTCGCCTAGGCGCCCTGGGCGCCGCGGCTTGCTCTTTCGAGCCTGGCTCGACTCGAGCAGGACCTGGGGGCACTCGTTGTTCAAATCGGGGGCCTCGCGGCGCGTAGCGCGCGCGAGGCACTGTTTTTCGAACTACCTATACAGCCCGGCTCAAGGCGATCTCGAGGACGAGCTTGTCGATCCCGGTCTGTTCGCGATAGTCCATCGTGGCGGGGTCGCCATCGCCGAGGGAAAGCGCGACGGTGAGCGTCTCGCCGCTTACATATGCCTGGTGCGCGCGGGCCGCCTCGATCAAGGCCGGATCTCCGCCCAAGACCAGTTCGATCCGGTCCTCGACCTCGAGACCGGCGCTCTTGCGCGCGTTTTGAACGGCGTGAACTATCTCTCGGGAGCGGCCCTCGCGCAGCAGGCTCTCGTCGATCGTGAGGTCCAAGGCGACCGCGTGGGCACCCTCGCGCTCGACTGAGTAGCCCTCGGGTGCCTTCATCGTGAGGATGACGTCCTGGGCTGAGAGCGTGTGCTCGCGGTCGCCCACGGAGACTCCGATGCGCTTCCCGCCGCGCACCGCGGCTGCCACGCGGGCTGGGTCTAGCGCCGCGATCGCCTGAGCCGCCAAAGGCATGTCTTTGCCGAATAGGGGCCCCAAGCTGCGGTAGTTGGCCTTGACCTCGTACTCGCCCAGGTCGTCTGCCGCCTCCACGAAGCGCACCCGGCGTACGTTGAGCTCCTCGCGCACGATCTCTACGAGCCGCTCGATCGCCGTACGCTCGCGCCCGTCGGCCACCACCACCGCCTCGGCCAGAGGCTGGCGTATCTTGATCTTTGCCTGCGCTCTGGCCCCGAGGCCGAGCCG
>DATMPT010000122.1:0-12598 GCA_035567355.1 Solirubrobacteraceae bacterium | reverse complement strand
CCACGTAGACGAGGACGATCGCCAGGAACACGATGTAGGCGGCGGCGACATAGCCGTCATTGGAGTGTTCGGGCAAAGCCGCCGCGAAGAAGATCATTGGAAGCCAAGGATCCGGGAGCGGGCTTTGAGCAGGATGCGCGTGCGCTTGGCGGCCAGCTCGTACGAGCAGAGCGTCGCGAACAAGAGCGCCATCGCCGCCAAGGAGACGAGGAAGGTGAGCATCATCGGGCCCGGCAGGTTCGAGCTGGAGCCCAGCACGCGCGGGTGCACGTAGGAGGCGGACAGGCGCACCGCGATGAAGTTGAGCGGCACGAACGCGCCCGCGGCGATCGCGAACACGGAGGCGTAGCGGGCCTGGCGCTCGGGGTCCTCGATCGCGAAGCGCAACGGCTGATAGCAGGCGTAGAGCAAGAAGACGATCAAAAACGAGACGAGCGTGGGCTCGTTCCAGGCCCACCAGTGCCCCCACGAGGCGCGCGCCCAGATCGAGCCGGTGACGAGGACCGCGACGCCGAAGACGAGGCTCATGTGGATCGCCACGTAAGAGCGCAGGTCCCAGCGCTGATCGCGCGTGCGCAGGTGAGCGATCGCCATCAGGCCGCCGATAACGAATCCGCCCAGCGTGATGATCGCGAGCGGCACGTGCAGGTAGAAGATCTTCTGCAAGAAGCCTTCTTCGGCTTCGATCGGCGCGTAGAAGAAAACCAGGCTGAGCGAGACGCAGAAAGCCGCGACGGTGATGATGGAGAGGGCGCGAAGTCCAGGGCTGCGCATCGAAGCCTTAATCCTCCAGGAGGAAGTCGAATACGGCGTAGGCGATTAGGCCGAACACAAGATCATAGAGCGCGAGCGTTCCCAGCCAATCTATAGGAGGCCCACCGACCCCGCCCGGACCGACGGCCCTCAGGAGCGGCGCCGTGGCGCGCGCGCAGCCGATGACCACGGGCACCAAGAGCGGCAGGGTGAGCATCGGCCCGAGCAGGTCGCGCGCCCGCGTGCGCACCGCCATCGCCGCGATCAAGGTGCCGATCGCCGCCACGCCGAGGTCGCCGAGCACGAGCGGCGCGAGCAGCCCCGGCAGTGCCTGGCCGAGCGGGGGGCCGAGCAGGAGCAGCCCAAACGCGGGCACCGCCACGAGCTCCAGTACGAGTAGGTAGGCCAGTAGGGCGATCGCCTTCGCCAAGAGCAGGGCCGAGCGGTCCACCGGCGCGAGTAGGAATCCGTCGAAGCCGCCTTGGTCGGCGTCGGCCACGAACAACCTGTTGACGCCGAGCATCGCGGCGAACAGCAAGGTCACCCACAGGATGCCGGCCGCCTCCTGGCCGCTGACGGTGTTTTGGTTGAGCGCGAAGTGGAACACCACGAACGTGGTCACCGCGAACAGGGACATGCCCGGAATCGACTCGAGCGTGCGCAGCTCGACCAAGAGCTCCTTGCGCAGGAGGGCGAGGACCACTTTTGCTGTCCGGGGCGGTGTACGCGGAGCCCGGCCGGGTGGGACATGCGACTCTTCGGCCGTACTGCCCGGCGCATACAGAGGCCGCTCTGGTCCGGTATGCGTCTCATTGGCTGTTCCGTTCGGTGCATGCAAGGGCCGGCCGAGTTCGGGATGCGACTGATCAGCTGTTCCGACCGGTGCATGCACCGGTGTCCCGGGACGTGCATGCACGTCCCGGGACGGAGCCGCATGCGGCTCCGTCTTTCCCGAATCAATGGGTTTTTCGATTGCGCTCACCGGTACAACCCCGCGATCTCTCCGGAGTCCACGCTTGCGGCATCCGCCAGCAAGGCGACGCGTCCTCCGCGCAGGCCGAGCACCAGACCGGCCTCGGCCAGCCCTCGCCCGGGATCGTGGCTTGTCAAGACGCGTGTGCGTCCGCTCCCCGCGCCGATCAAGGGCTCGACCAATTCGATCGCGGCCGGGTCGAGGTTGGCGTAGGGCTCGTCGAGCAAGAGCAAGTCGGGGTCGTGCAAGGTCGCGCGCGCCACGGCCACGCGCTGGACCATGCCGCGTGAGAGCGCTCTCACGGGCTCGTCGGCCCTGTCCGCCATCGCTACGGCAACGAGCTGCTCCTCGACGCGCTCGTCCGCCACACCGTGCAGGCGCGCGTGATAGCGCAGATTCTCACGCGGGGTCAGCTCCCGGTAGAGCAGGGGCTCGTGGCCCAGCAACCCGATCCGTCCGCGTACACGCCACCCCTCCCGCGGCAAGCGGGTGCCGAGCACCGTGACCGAGCCCGCGTGCGGGCGCAGGAGCGCCGCCAAGACGCGCAGCAAGGTCGTCTTGCCGGCACCGTTGGGGCCGAACACGACGAGCGTTCTCCCCGCCGCGAGCGACAGCGTCACGTCCTCGAGCGCCGCGCGCTCGCCGTAGTTGCGCGTCAGCCCGTCGAGCTCTACGGCCGAGCGCCGCTCCTCGACGGCTGTGCCCGGCGCCGCCTGGGCTTGGAGGTCCGTCATGCGATCTCAGACGGTGGCCAGGCGCTGCTCTTGCTCGGCCTGGGCCTGCGCGATCAGCTTGCGCACTGCCTCTTCGCCCGTGCCCTCGCCGTTCGTCGCCCTGCCTGCATCTGCTTCGCGCAGCAACGCCACCGGGTCGGGGTCGCCGTTAACGATCCCCTCGAAGAACCGCTTGCGGTCTTGATAGGTGGGCAGCGTGCCCTTGGCCCAGCCGCGCACCTCGTTGAGAAGGACCGCGAGCCGCGCGTATGGCTCGCCGAACTGCTCCGCTATCTCGCGCTTGATGCGCTTGGCTAGGGCCGGCGAGGCGCCCGCGGTGGAGATAGCGATCGCAAGCGGGCCCGTGCGCACGATCGCCGGCAGGATGAAGTTGCACAAGGGCGGCACGTCGACCACGTTGACGAGCATCGCCCTGCGCTCGGCGTCCTCGTACACGGCGATGTTCACATCGGTGTCGCTCGTGGCGGCGATCGCCATGAACACGCCCTCCAGGTCCCGCGGTCCGCCGTAGGCGCGCCGCTCCCAGCGGATCGAGCCCTCATCCGCATACTGGGCGAGCGCCGGCTCGGCCTCCGGTGCGATCAAGGTCACCCCGCCGCCGCAGGCCAGCAGCCCCTCGACCTTCTCGAGTCCGACCTCTCCCCCGCCCACGACCACGCAGCGGCGGGCGGGCGGGCCTGAAAGATTCAGGCAGGCGACGTAGAAGGGCGTCTCGAGCATGTCCGCGACGCAGCTCTGGTCGCAGATCCCCTTGTGAAGCTGGCAAACGCACTCCTTGCCTGCATAAGCCTGGGCGGGCATCTCTACAGATTAGTGGGCAGCTTCTGCAGGACGAGGACGCGCCCTTCGCGTAGCCCTGTCACCGGCGACCAAGCGCCCGCAGGCCGGCGCGAGCGAGCGCCGCTCCGCCTTGGCGCAGGGCCGCTTCGCGATCGCCCTCGCGCGTGGAGCGCAGCCGTGTCGCGGCCTGGGCGGCGCGGGCCGCGACTTCGTCGTACGGGCCCCACCACACCCCGCGTACGCCCGAGGGGTCCCACGTGATCAGCTTCTCCTGCGCGCACGCCCTCAACCCCGCTTCGCCGAGCGTCCGCCCCAGGCCGCTGCCCGCCGCCGCGCCCCACGGGCCGCGCGAGACCGCCGGGCTCGGCAGGTGGTCGTTGAGCCACACCATGCCCGCGTCCAGCTCGCGTGCGATCCGCATGCCCCTGTAGCGGTCGGCTGTCCACACCGACGCGCCCAGGCCATACGGGCTGTCGTTGGCCAGCGCGATCGCCTCCGAGACCGAGTCGAACTCCATGACCGCAAGCACCGGGCCGCCCACGGGCTCGCGCATCACCCTCATCTCGTGGGTCACGCCGGTGAGGATCGCGGGGGCATAGAAGGCGCCGGGTCCTACTCGCACGCCCGCCGGATCCTCTCGGCCGGCAGCCGAGCCTGCTGTGAGCGCCGCCAGCTCCACCAAGGCGGCGCTCTCGTTTGTGCCCTGAGGTGCGACCGGCCCGCCGCAGTGCAGGGTCGCGCCTTGCGCAACCGCCTCGTCGACCAGCTCGCGCACGTGCTCCAGCCGCCGCTCCGAGGCGAGTGGGCCCATCTGCACCCCCGGGTCCTTGGGGTCGCCGACCTTTAGCGCGCGGGCGCCTGCGACCAGTCTGGCGGTGAGGCGCTCCATCACCTCCGGCGCCGCATAGACGCGCTCGACCGCGCCCCGAGCCTGCCCCGCCCCCGCGCATCCCGCCCACAGCGCGCCCGCGGCCGCGCGCCCGACGTGGGCGTCGGAGAGCACGAGCATCGCGTCCTTGCCGCCCAGCTCGACCGTCACCTCCTTCTCGTGGGACACGCACTCCCTCGCCACCGCCCGCCCGGTGGCGGGCGAGCCGGTGAACAAAAGCTTGTCCACGGACGCTCGCGCCAGCTCGACCCCCACATCGGCGCCCCCGTGGATGACGCGTACGAGTCCCTCGGGCAGGCCCGCGCGCGCGAGCACGCGCGCGATCCGCTCGCCGGCCAGGCTCGCGCGCGGAGCGGGCTTGAAGACGACGCCGTTGCCCGCCAGCAGGGCCCCCGCGATCTGCCCGAGCGGTTGGGCGAAGGGCGCGCTGCCGGCGCCGATCACGCCGACCACGCCGTACGGCTCGTACGCGATACGCGCGCGCTTTGTCAGGAACAGCGAGCGGTGCACACCGACGCGGCGTCCGCCGAGCACCCTCGCCCCGTCCTGCGCCACCCACTTGAGCGCGTCGATCGCCGGCAGCAACTCGAGCACCACCACCTCCGTGCGCGGGCGCCCCTGCTCCTCGGCGATCGTCTCGCGCAGGTCCTCGAGCTCGTCGACGATCGCCTGCGCCATGCGTCTCATGTAGCGCGCGCGGTCCTCCAGGCGCAACAGCGCCCACAGCGGCTGGACCCTGGCGATCTCGGCGAGGACCTCGGCGATATTGATTTCGATCGTGTCCAAGCTCATTTGAATACTTCAAGTTTCGTAAGAGGGTGCCGAGTAGGGATGTCGAACCATGCACCCAGCGGCACACATTACGAGACTCGCAGGGTGGCGAGGAGGAGGCGCACAAGTGCACACGGGGCAGCTCGACACCGATGGACAAGATCAGGGGGCGTTGTGCCGGGGCCAAGCGACACCTCCCAGGCGCCCTCGGGCTCCGCGTGCGCTGCTGGGCATCTCGCTTGCGCTGGTAATGACCTTGGGCGTGAGCGCATGCGGCAGCGCATCCAAATCCTCGACGAGCGCGAGCACCGGCGGCACCGCCACCGTCTTGATGGGCACAGCACCCGATTCGCTGGACCCCGGGCTCGGCTTCACGACGCAGTCCTACGAGGCCACTTGGATCACCTACACGGGGCTCGTCACCTATGCGCACGCACCGGGCGAAGCGGGCACAAAGCTGATCGCCGGTGTAGCGGAAAGCCTGCCGAGGATCTCCTCCGACGGCAAGACCTACACGTTCACGCTGCGTAAAGGGCTCGTCTACTCCAACGGGACGCCTGTGAAGGCCTCGGACTTCACCCACACGATCGAGCGCGCGATCAAGCTCGGCTGGGGCGACAAGAGCTTCCTCACCGAAAACATCGCCGGCGGCGAAGAATTCGACAAGGGCAAGGCCGCCACGATCTCCGGCATCCAAGCGGACGACACGACCGGCACGATCACGATCAAGCTGGTGGCGCCCTACGGTCCGTTCCTGAACATCCTCGCTTTCCCGGCCGCCGGTCTCGTCCCCGGCGACACGCCGATGAAAAGCCTGCCCAACAGCCCGCCGCCGGGCGTGGGTCCATATGAGATCGCGAGCGTTGTGCCGAACAAGTCATTCTCGCTCGTACTCAACCCACACTTCACCAGCTCCACTATCCCCGGCGTCCCTGCCGGCCATGTCAACGTGAACGTGAAGATCGTCTCCAACAACCAGAGCGAGACCGAGCAGGTGCTTGCCAACAGCGAGGACGTGTTCGACTACAACGACACGATCCCCCCGACCCTGCTCGCCAAGGTGGAAAGCCAGGCTCACGAACGCTACGCCAAGCAGTCCACCGTCTCCGGCGAGTACTTCTTCCTCAACGTCAAATCCAAGCCCTTCAGCAGCCCGCTCGCGCGCGAAGCGGTCAACTATGCGATCGATCGGCGGGCTCTGCAGCGCTTGGACTCCGGCATGCTCGACCCTGCTTGCTTCTTCCTGCCGGCCGGTATGCCCGGGCATCCCTCAGGGCCCTGCCCATACGGCGAACCGAACGCCGGGCCGAACCTCGCCAAGGCAAGGGAACTGGTGCAAAAGTCGGGTCTTGCGGGCACGTCGGTGACGGTGTGGGGCGGCTCGCGCCCGCCGCACAAGGAATTCGTCGACTACTACGCGGGTGTGCTGGGCGAAATCGGCTTCAAGGCGAGCGAGAAGATCGTCGCCGACGCCCAGTACTTCGCCACCGTCGGCAACCTCTCCAACAAGGCCCAGACAGGCTGGATGTCCTTCAGCCAGGACTTCCCGAACCCGATCGACTTCTACCAGCTGCTCGACGCGAAGTCGATCCTGCCGACCGAAAGCCACAACCTCTCCCAGGTCGACGACCCCCACATCCAGGCCGAACTGACCTCGCTCGCGCCGGTCCCCTCCTCACAGCTCGGCTCGGTCGTCGGCCGCTGGCAGGCGCTCGACCTCTACAACGCCCAGAAGGCATACATGGCCCCGTTTGGCTATGACGAGGTCCCCAAGTTCTTCTCCGACCGCATCGACTTCGGGGCGGCTGTCTTCCACCCGGTGTACGGCAACGACTGGAGCAGCCTGCAGTTGAAGTAGTCCATCGGTAGTCCCATCCTGCAGGTGGAGTGTGGCTCAGCGGCCACTACCCAACCCGTGGCCGTGCAAGGCGGCGGTGTGGTTCAGCCGCCGCTGCCCACAACCGGTGCCGCATCGACTGGGGCGCACGCTGCCGGGAAGGCCGGTAGGACGCTGGCGCGGCTAAAGGCGCGGTGGGCGTCGTGGCGATGAGTAGGTATGAGGACCGTCCTACGCAACCGCGTGGCGCTTGCGTTCGGGGCGCTGTTCGTCGCGATCGTCCTTGCCTGCCTGCTTGCGCCGGTGTACGCCGGGGACATCGCTCACACGGGCCCCAACGACAACCACATAACCGAGACCGTGAGTGTCGGTGGCAAACAGGTGGACGTCGTCTCGCCCACGGGCGTGCCGATCGGCCCGACCTGGAAAGGCCGCTTCCTGCTCGGCGCCGACTCCAACGGGCGCGACGTGGCTGTCCGGCTGCTCTACGGGGGCCGCAACTCCTTGGAGATCGCCGCGATCGCGACTTCGACCACGCTGGTGCTCGCGATCGTCTTGGGGACCCTCGCTGGCTACATGCGCGGCCTCGCCGACGGCGTCCTCTCGCGCCTGTTCGACCTCGTGTGGGCCTACCCCGCGGTGCTGCTCGGCGTCGCTCTTGGGGTGGCCTTGGCGGTCGGTGGGATCGACCTGGGCCTGTTCACGCTGCGCAGCGGCTCGCTCCTGTTGCCGGCCTTCGTGATCGGCGTGGTCGTCTTCCCCTATGTGGCCAAGCCCCTGCGTGCACAGGCCCTATCGTTGCGAGAGCGCGAGTTCGTCGACGCCGCGCGATTGATGGGATACCCACCCCCCTTCGGCTCGGTGCGGATCATGTGGAGCGAGATCCTGCCCAACCTCGCCTCGACGATCGTCGTGTTCGCCCCCCTGATCGTGGCCAACGCGATCCTCCTGGAGGCCGCGCTGTCATACCTCGGGGCGGGTGTCCAAGCCCCCAACTCCTCTTGGGGCACGATGATCGCCGACGGTACCCGCCTGATGCCCGGGGCGATCCACCTGGTGCTGGTGCCGGGGATCATGCTCGTGCTCACCGTCCTTGCGGTGAACGTGTTCGCCGATGCCGTGCGCGACGCGCTGGACCCGAAGGCCTCGTTGCGAGGGCGGCTGTGATGGAGGCATCTTCCATCCCCGGCATCCCGACCGTAACCGGCGCCCCCACGCAGCGCGTCCCCGGCAGCCCGCCGGCGCCGCCCGTCTCATCCGCGCTGGCGCGGCATTCCTGGGTGATGGGGTTCCTCGCGCGCCGCCTCGCCTCGCTGGCGGCGGTCCTGTTCGCGATCACGGTGCTCACCTTCCTCATCTTCCAGGCGATCCCGGGTGGCGACCCGGCCCTGCGCATGGCCGGGCGTCTGGCTACGCCTCAACAGGTTCAAGACGTGCGCGTGCAGTGGGGCTTCGACAAGCCCATCTACGTCCAATACCTGAGGACGATGGAAAAGGTGCTCGACGGGAGCGTCGTCTCCTACTCCCAGCAGACCAACGTCGAGCAGGAAATCGTCTCCGACCTGCCGCCCACGATCTCACTCGCCATCGGCGCCGGCATCATCTGGCTGGTCGCCGGTGTCCTGTTCGGATTGCTCTCCGCGGTGCACGCTGGGGGTTTGCTCGACCGTGCCCTGACCGTGGTCTCGCTCACGGGCATCTCGATGCCCGTGTTCTTCCTCGGCGCGATCATGCTCTACTGGCTCGGCTACCAGTGGCACCTGCTTCCGCTGGAAGGCTACGTGCCGCTCACGAGCGATCCCTGGGGCTGGTTCACGCACATGCTGATGCCCTGGGTGGCCCTGTCGGTGGTCTCGATCGGCGTCTACTCGCGCCTGTTGCGCGCCAACCTGCTCGACGTGATGAGCGAGGACTACGTGCGCACCGCCCGCGCCAAGGGTCTGTCCGAGCGGCGCGTGCTGATCCGTCACGTCCTGCGCAACTCCTTGACGGGGATCGTCACGCTGTGGGGCCTTGACTTCGCGTGGGTGATCGGCGGCGGGGCAATCCTCGTGGAGTCGGTCTTCAACCTCGGCGGCGTCGGCCAGTACGCGGCGCAATCGATCGGGCGCCTGGACATCCCGCCGGTGATGGTCGTCACGATGCTGGTGGCCGCTGCCGTGATCGTCCTCAGCACGCTTGTCGACATCGCCTACGCGTTGCTCGATCCGAGGGTCAGGCTCTCGTGACCCGGATGGGATTGTCGTGGAACCGGATGGCGAGGCTCTCGTGAGCCCCGACGGACTGTCCGGGCCCTCTGGGACGCCCATGTCCTCCGGGACGCCCATGCCCTCCGGGACGCCCATGCCCTCCGGAACGCCCGCGCCCTCCGGGGTGCGACCCGGTCCACTCGCCTACCGGGGAGTCGACCTGGCGGGGCTGGGCCGCCCCGTGGGAGACCCTGGCGGGGTCGGGACCGTCCCGGCAGGCTCCGGGCCGCTACTGGACGTGTGCGATTTGAGCGTGTCGTTCGCAACCCGCGAGGGCGAGGTGCGCGCGGTGGACGGCGTGTCCTTCGCGCTCGGCCACGGCGAGGTGCTGGCGATAGTGGGCGAGTCGGGCTCGGGCAAGTCGGTGTGCGCAATGACCTTGATGGGGCTCACGCGCGGCCCGAACACGACGATCTCAGGCCGAGCCCTGTTCGACGGTCGCGACCTGATCGGCGCACCCGAGGTGCAGTTGCGGCGCGTAAGGGGCGCCCAGCTCGCGATGGTCTTCCAAGACCCCCAGTCCTCGCTCAACCCGGTCTACCGCGTGGGCGATCAGATCGCCGAGCAAATCCGCGCGCACGAACCGTTCGTCTCCAAGGCCCAGGCCCTGAGGAGAGCGGGCGAATTGATGGAGCGCGCCCGGATACCCAAGGCGCACGATCGAGTACGCGCATATCCGCACGAGCTCTCCGGCGGGATGCGCCAGCGCGTGATGATCGCGATGGGGCTTTCGCTCGGCGCCAAGGTACTGCTTGCCGACGAGCCCACCACCGCGCTCGACGTGACCGTGCAAGCCCAGATCCTCGCCGAGCTGAAGGATCTGCGCGAGCAGGAGGACCTCAGCATCGTCCTGATCACCCACGACTTCGGCGTGGTCGCCGACATAGCCGATCGCGTCGCCGTGATGCAGGCCGGACGAGTTGTCGAGCAGGCGAGCGCCTCGGAGATCCTCGAGCGGCCGCGGGACCCCTACACGCGCGGCCTGTTGGAGGCCCTGCGGCCTTCTGCGAAAGCACGCCCCACGCGCGCGCGCGTGGCACCCTTTTTGGAAGTCGAGGACCTCCGCGTGGAACACCCCGGACGCGGGCGCCGCGGCGGCGGGATCGTCGCGCTCGACGGCGTCTCGCTCTCGCTCGCCCCAGGGGAGACGCTCGCGATCGTGGGAGAGTCGGGCTGCGGCAAGACGACGTTGCTGCGCTCGATCGCCGGCCTGGTCGAGCCGAGCGCGGGCACGATCCGCCTCGGCGGTCAAGACCTCGCCAAGGCATCCCGGAGCGAGCTTGCCGCGGCGCGCCGCGAGCTGGGGATGGTCTTCCAGGACCCCCAGGCCTCCCTGAGCCCGCGTCGCAGCGTGGGCAGGACGCTGGAGCGCGCCCTGCGCTCGCGCGGGCTCGGAGCCGCCGAGGCCCGCTCCGCCGCAGAGCGGCTGCTCGGCCGCGTGGGCTTGGAGCCCGGCCAAGCCAAGCGCTTCCCGCACGAGCTCTCCGGGGGAGAGCGCCAGCGCGTGGGCATCGCGCGTGCCCTGGCAGGTAAGCCGCGCCTGGTGCTCCTCGACGAGCCCGTGTCCTCGCTCGACGCTTCGATCCGCCGCGGCGTGATCGATCTGCTCGACGAGCTGCAAGCAGAGTCGGGTTGCGCATACGCGCTCGTCTCCCACGACTTCACGACCGTCGAAGCGCTGGCCGACCGGATCGCCGTCATGTACGGGGGGAAGGTCGTCGAGCAGGGCGCCGCGCGCGAGGTGCTCGAGCGCCCCACGCATCCCTACACCAAGGAGCTGCTCGAGGCCTGTCCGCGCTTGCCCGGTGGCGTAGGATCGGAGGCGTGGACGACGCAACGCGGCTCCTTCAGCGCCTGATCCGCTTCGACACCGTCAATCCCCCGGGGGACGAGCGCGCCGCGATCGAGCACCTACAAGCGATCCTCCTGGACGCGGGCTTCGAGTGCGAGCTGCTCGGCGCGGTCCCTGGGCGGCCGAACTTGGTGGCGCGCCTGAAAGGCCGCCAAGACGGCCCCACGCTCTGCTACCTGGGCCATGTCGACACCGTCCTCGCGGACGCGAGCGAGTGGTCGCGCGATCCCTGGTCGGGCGAGATCGCCGAGGGCTGCCTGTGGGGACGCGGCTCCTTGGACATGAAGTCGCAGGTGGCCGCCGAGGTCGCCGCCGCGGCGGGGCTCGCGCGCGAAGGCTGGCGCCCGGCGCGCGGCGAGTTGCTCGTGGTCGCCGTCGTGGACGAGGAGACAGGGGGCGAGCTGGGCGCCAAGTGGCTTACCGAGACCCATCCCGAGAAGGTGCGCTGCGACATGCTGCTCAACGAGGGTGGCGGCCCCCACTTCGAAATCGGCGGACGGCGCTATTACGGAGTGTGTTGCGCGGAGAAGGGCGTCTTCCGCTTCACCGTCGCCACCGACGGGGCGGCCGGCCACGCCTCGATGCCGAAGCTGGGCGAGAATGCGCTCCTGAAGCTGGCGCCCGTCCTGCAGCGCTTTGCCACGAGGCAGCCGGCGCTTGCTCCCACGGCCGAGCCGCTGGCGTTCCTGCGCGAGGTGGGCGAGGACGAGTCCGATCCGCTCGCCGCGCTCGCGCGCCTGGAGCAGATCGACCCGCGCCTGCCGCGGCTGCTGGAGCCGATGTTCGGCGTCACGTTCGCCCCGACCAAGATCTCCGCTTCGGAGAAGATCAACGTGATCCCATCCAAAGCCGAGCTGCGCGTGGACTGCCGCGTGCCGCCGGGCCTCGGCGAGGAGGACGCCAAGCACGCGATCGAACAAGTGCTCGGGGGGATCGACGGCCTGGCGCTCGAATTCGGCCCAGAGGGGGACGCGGCCTCCGGTTCGCCTCCGAGCCCCGCCGGCTCGCACGCCACGGACTCGCTGCGGATCGATTTCACCGAGCGCGTAACGGGCAACCGCTCGCCCATCGAATCCACGCTGATGGACGCGCTCAGCGGTTGGATCTCGCGACGGGACCCGGGCGCCAAGACCGTGCCCACGATCCTGCCCGGCTTCACCGACTCGCGCCACTTCAGGGCGGCCTTCCCGGACTGCGTCGCCTATGGCTTCTTCCCGCAGCGCCACCAGTCGTTGCTCGAGACCCAGGCCTTGATCCACGCTCCAGACGAGCGCATCGACGTGCGCGACCTGGCCTGGGCTGCGGCTTTTTACCGGCAGCTCGCGCTAGAACTGCTCGGCTGAGCGCGTTGGTTTAGCGATGGTGCTCGCAACCTCCTTCGTACAGAAGATCCAGGAATGGTCCTATCAGTGGTCCAGCGTCGTGATGATCCTGTTCTTCGCCGCGCTCCTCTACCTGATGTGGCGCACCTTGAAAGTGATGCCACGGGTCAAGCCGCAGCAGATCAAGCCGTCCTCGGATCAGTCGGTTGCATGGAAGGACATCGCCGGCGCCGACGAGGCCAAGGCGGAGCTGCAGGAGATCGTCGAGTTCCTGCGTGACCCCAAGCAGTTCGCAAAGCTCGGCGCGAAGGTGCCCAAGGGCATCCTCCTGCACGGCCCACCCGGCACGGGCAAGACGCTGCTCGCCAAGGCAGTCGCCCACGAGTCCGGTGCGCAGTTCTTCGCGCAGTCGGCGGCCTCGTTCGTGGAGATGTTCGC
>DATMPT010000121.1:0-5940 GCA_035567355.1 Solirubrobacteraceae bacterium | reverse complement strand
CAGCTCCAGCGTCTCGGTGACGGCCATCTCCGTGCCCTGGGCGACCGCAACATAGGCGCTGCGGCTGATGTCGCCGAGCAAGTCCTGTACACCCTGGGCCTGCTCGGCCAAAGGCCCGACACGCACGATCGCGGAAAAGGTCTGCGGCGAGCTCAGCGTCGCAAGCGCGTGGCCAGTGGCCGGGGCGTCGAGCACGACTAGGTCATAAGCACGCTTGTGGCGGCGACCCTCGCGCCAGGTATCGCTGAGTCCGTCCTTGCTCGATCCGCTCTTATCGGTGCCGCCTTCTTCGATGAGCCGGCGCACCTC
This sequence comes from Solirubrobacteraceae bacterium, assembly GCA_035567355.1. Lineage (GTDB taxonomy): Bacteria > Actinomycetota > Thermoleophilia > Solirubrobacterales > Solirubrobacteraceae > Palsa-744. Next base: position 5,631 of record DATMPT010000121.1, on the reverse strand, counting down.
AACCATCGTCACAAGCTCCTTGGCTCCTGGAGCGGCCGCGGCGAAGTAGTGGAAGGTGTTGCTCGTCGCGAGCATACGCGCCGACAGCCGACCGGAAAGCGTGCGCAGCCATTCAAGCAAAGCTCTGTCTGGGTCGATCGAAACGCTCCACAAGCCCGGCTCCAGCCCAACCTCTACCCCCGACTCGGGCGCCTCGGCGAGGTCAAACAAGGCAGGCAGGCGGTGCTGGCCGCCGAGCTCGACGACGATCGTGCGCAAGCCGCTGCGTGCGCCGAGCAAGCCAAGGGCACACGCCACCGTGGTCTTGCCGGTGCCGCCCTTGCCCGTCACCACGATCAGCTTACGCTCCAGCAATGAGACCATCGTTGTCTTGCAACCTACAATCCGGTGGATGAGCACACCAGTGGAGACCCCTGTAGAGCAGCTCCTCGCCTATGACGAGAGCGGCTTGGTGCCGTGCATCGTGCAGGATTGGGCCACGGGCGAGGTGCTCACGCTGGCATACATGAATGAAGTCGCGCTCGAGCGCACACGGGTTACCGGTGAGCTTCACCTGTGGAGCCGCTCGCGCGGGGAGCTGTGGCGCAAGGGGGCCACGAGCGGCAATACGCAAGTCGTGCGCGCTTTGAGGGTGGACTGCGACGGCGATGCCCTGCTCGCGCTCGTAGAGCCGGCCGGTCCGGCGTGCCACACAGGCGAGCGCACCTGCTTCTACCGCGGGGAGCTCGACATGGGTGCACCGCACGAGACCTTGCCCGCCCTGGAGCGAACATTGCGCGCGCGCGCAAGCGAGCGCCCGGCCGGCTCCTATACGGTCGAGCTGCTCGACGATCCTGGGCGCATCGGCGAGAAGGTGGAGGAGGAGGCCGAGGAGGTCGCGCGGGCCGCGCGCGAGGAGACCGGCGAGCGCGTCTCAGAAGAGGCCGCTGACCTGCTCTACCACCTGCTTGTCCTGCTGCATAGCCGTGGCCTGGCACTGTCCGATGCGGAGGGCGTGCTCGATGAGCGTCGTCGGTAGCGCCGCGGCGCCGGAGGCTTCGGGCGCTCCCAACCTGATCCCGCTGCGGGAGACGTTCATCGCCGACTGTGAGACGCCTGTCTCGGCGTTTCTCAAGCTACGCGAGCTCGCTCCCGGCGAGCCGGCCTTCCTGTTGGAGTCCGCCGAGCAAGGCCAGCGCATGGGACGTTACTCGTTCATCGGCTTCCGTCCGCGCTCGGTCCTGCGCTGGTCGCTTGGCGATCCGGGCGACCCCTATGCCCTTGCGGCCGCCGCTGTCGCCGAGCTGCGCCAGGCACCCGTGGATGCCGACTTGGGCAGGCAACCCTTCATGGGCGGTGCCGTCGGCTTCTTCGGCTATGACCTCGTGCGCACGGTCGAGCCGCTTGGCAATCCCAACCCCGACACGCTCGGGCTGCCGGATATGGCTTTGATGCTCACCGACGTGCTTGTCGCCTTTGATCACCTCAAGCACACGATCACGATTCTTGCCAATGTAGACCTCCACGCCGAGCCTGACTCAGAGCGCGCTCAGGAGGTCGCCGCACGCAAGATCGCCGAGGTGAGGGCATGCCTGGCGGGTCCGGTGCCGCTGGCTCGGGCAACCGGCACGCAGGGTACTTCGAATGTCACCTCAGCCGGATCGGTTGGCGCGCGCAAGGTCCCCCGTTTCGAGCCGAACATGTCGAGACAGGGCTTCGAAGCGATGGTCGATCGGATCGTGCAATACATCTACGCGGGCGATGCCTTCCAGGTGGTGCCATCGCAGCGCTGGTCGGCGCCGGTACCGGTCGAGGCTTTCTCCATATACAGAGGCCTACGCACCGTCAACCCGAGCCCCTACATGTACTTCCTGGACTTTGGCGACTTCCAGATCGCCGGCGCGAGCCCCGAGCCGCTCTTGACTGTGACCGGCAGGCACGTCTCGACCCGTCCGATCGCGGGCACGCGCCCGCGCGGGGCCATCCCAGAGGAGGACCGGCGCATCGCGGCCGACTTGCTCGAAGACGAGAAGGAGCGCGCCGAGCACGTCATGCTCGTCGACCTCGGGCGCAACGACCTTGGTCGCGTGTGCGAGTACGGCAGCGTCGTCGTGGATGAGCTGATGGAGATCGAGACCTACAGCCACGTCATGCACATCGTCTCCTCGGTCTCGGGCACCCTGCGCGAGGATGTCGGCGCGATGGATGCCTTGCGCTCGGTGCTCCCAGCGGGCACGCTCTCGGGCGCGCCCAAGGTGCGCGCGATGCAGATAATCGACGAGCTGGAGCAGACCAAGCGCGGGGGCTACGGCGGTGCGATCGGCTATCTCAGCTATACCGGCGACCTCGACACGGCGATCCACATCCGCACGGTCGTGATCAAGGATGGTGTCGCCCATGTGCAGGCCGGCGGCGGCACGGTCGCCGACGCCAAGCCCGTCTATGAGTATGAGGAGTCGGTCAACAAGAGCAAGGCGGTTCTTCGCGCTGTCGAGCTTGCGTGCGAACAGGCGGACTGGTCATGATGGGGAGGGGTTTGGTCGTGCTGGTCGGATTGCCACGGGCGGCCGTGTGCCCGCTCGCGAGCCCGCGTGACGCGGAGACGGAGACACCGATATGAGGCTCGGGCCGGTCGGATTGTCCCTAGCGGTCATTGGCCTGCCCGCTCACGCCGAGGAGACACCTATATGAGAGTCGTGGTGATCGACAACTACGACTCGTTCACCTACAACCTCGTCCAGTACCTCGGCGAGCTCGGCGCCGAGGTGTGCGTCGTGCGCAACGACAGGGCCACAGTCGAGGAGATCTTGGACGAGGGCTATGAGCGCTGCGTGATCTCCCCGGGCCCCTGCACTCCCAACGAGGCCGGTATCTCCTTGGAGGTCTCCAGGCGGCTGCCCGAAGCGGGAGTGCCCACGCTCGGCGTCTGCTTGGGCCATCAGGCGATGGCCCAAGCGTTTGGTGGGAGCGTGCAACTGCACACCCCCATCCATGGCAAGGCCACCACGATCGAGCATGACGGGCGCACGATCTTCAATGGGCTCTCTTCGCCGCTCACGGTCGGACGCTACCACTCCTTGGTGGTTGCGGACGACTTGCCCGACTGCTTGGAAGCGTCCGCGCATGGCGGCGGCGTGCTAATGGCCTTGCGCCACCGTGGCTTGCCCGCCGAGGGAGTGCAGTTCCATCCCGAGTCGGTGCTCACCGAGCAAGGTAAGGAGCTGCTCGCCAACTTCCTTGCACGACGTGCTCGATCAGACCAAAGCGCCCAAGTGGCCGCGGCGCCCGAAATGTCATAACTATTGTATGCATTTACGTAGTCACTATCGCCAAATCGCAAAAAAGAGAACACACAACTCGCACCCACGCGTGCGCCAGGGCGCGGCCACCCCGCCGGTCGCCGCCGCGTTGCGGCACGGGCCGTGCGAGATCGAATCGCGGTCTGGTAATGCCTAATCCGATCCTCACAAGCGCGATCGATGCGCTCGCCTCGCGTCGTGACCTCAGCTCGCAGGAGGCCTCCGAGGTGCTCTCGGAGATCATGCACGGTGAGGCGTCCGAAACCCAGATCGCGGCGTTTCTGATCGCTCTGCGCACGAAGGGGGAGACAGTCGAGGAGCTGGCCGGGTTGGCGCGCACGATGCGTGAGCTGGCAGCTCACGTGCCAACCGAACGCAACGATCTGCTGGACACCGCCGGCACCGGTGGTGGGCGGCGCACGTTCAACGTGTCCACCGCCGCGGCCTTGGTCGCCGCGGGCGCCGGCTGCGCCGTGGCAAAGCACGGCAATCGCTCCGCCACCAGCTCCTCTGGCTCGGCCGACCTGCTGGAGGCATTGGGAGCGCGCATCGACCTCGGCCCCGACGGCGTGGCCATGTGCATCGAGGAGGCCGGCTTCGGCTTCATGTTCGCCCCCGCCCACCACCAGGCCACGCGCTTCGTCGTCCCCGTCAGGCGCGACTTGGGGGTGCGCACGATCTTCAACCTGCTCGGCCCGCTCACCAACCCGGCGGGCGCCACGCGCCAGCTGATCGGTGTTGCCGATGCCTCGTTCCTGGAGACGATCGCCGGCGCCGTGGCTCGCCTGGGAGTGGAGCGCGCCTTGGTCGTCGCCGGTGAGGACGGCCTCGACGAGGTGTCCACCTCGGCCGCCACCCGGGTGATCGAGGTCAACGGGGAGGAGCTCGAGCGCTACACGCTCACCCCCCAAGACGTGGGCATCGAGCCGGCCGACGCCTCCGATCCGCGCCTGGGGGGTGGCTCGCCGGCGGAGAATGCCGAGGTCACGCGAGCCGTGTTCGCGGGCGAGCAGGGGCCGCACGCCGATCTGGTAGCGATCAACGCCGGCGCCGCGATCTATGCAGCCGGCGCCGCCGACGGCATCGCCGGCGGAGTAGAGGCCGGCCGCGAGGCGATCGCCTCGGGCGCCGCAGCCGCGGCCCTCGAGCGCTATGTCCAGGCCAGCCTCACCCATGCGCCCGAGCAGGTAGCTCGATGAGTGACCCTTGCGGAGCGAGAATCGCGCGATGAGGACGGATACCCGGCCGACGGTGCTCGCGCGCATCCTCGAGGAAACGCGCGCAACCTTGGACCAGCGCAAGAGCACGACTCCGCTGGAGGTGCTCCAGGCACAGGTCGCCGAGCTTGGGCTCGCGACGCGTGATTCGGGCTCGGGCAACGCCCATTCCGCTGTGCCCAACCCTTTTCGCGAGGCCCTCGCCGATCCCGGCGTCGGCGTGATCGCCGAGTTCAAGCGCCGCTCGCCTTCGGCCGGGCGCCTGCGAGAGGACGCCGACATAACGAGCGTCGCCGCTGCCTACGAGCAGGGTGGAGCGAGCGCCATGTCGGTGCTCACCGAGGAGCCCAACTTCGAGGGCTCGCTCGATGACCTGCGCGCCGCCCGCGCTGCCTGCGCCTTGCCGATTTTGCGCAAGGACTTCATCGTCGACCCCTACCAGCTGTATGAGGCCAAGCTTGCGGGTGCTGACGCCGTACTCCTGATCGTGGCGGCCCTGGCCGCCCAGGAGCTCGTTTTACTCCACGAGACCGCGCTGGGCCTCGGTCTTGACGTGCTCGTCGAGGTCCACGACAGCGGTGAGCTGGCGATCGCCGCAAGCATCGGGGCGAGCCTCATCGGCGTCAACAACCGGGACCTGCGCGACTTCAGCGTGGACGTGGCGCGTACCTCGCGCCTACTGGGGGAGATGCCTGCCGGCGCGACCGTGGTCTCAGAGTCGGGCATCGCGGGGCCCGAGCAGTTGCGCGAATTGGAGCAGCAAGGCGTGGCGGCCGTATTGGTCGGCGAGAGCTTGATGCGCGCTCCCGATCCGCGAGCCGCGCTCAGCGCACTCTTGCAAGACCCGATGGCTCATTAGCTCCCAATTTGCCGGCTTGCCGGCTGCGGCAAGCGAGGCGGCGACCGCCACTCCCGAGTGTCCCCTCGCGAGGAGGGAACGAACAACTATCAAATCATTTATAAAGCGCCACGATTCTCTTTAGTTCAGATTGATCGCAAGCCGTCATCCTCACAGTCGATGAAGCGCATGTTTGCCATTCCCTTCGTCTCAGCCCTGATCGGGGGAGGAATCGTCGTCGCTGTGATCGCTGCCACAGGTGGGCTCAGCTCCACGCAGAAGACGGTCACGGTCGTCC
>DATMPT010000120.1:0-5455 GCA_035567355.1 Solirubrobacteraceae bacterium | reverse complement strand
CGCAACGCCACCGGCAAGGTGCTCAAGCGCGAGCTGCGCGAGGGCGTTTGAGAGAAGGCCCCGGCGCGGGCCTGATCTTTCTAATCTGAGGGAATGCCCGTCCTAACCGATGCGCTTGACCTCGGCGGCCTGCGCCTCGGCGCAGGCGAGGGGCGCAGCTTTGAGCTGGCCGTGCAGATCGAGCCGCTCATGCTTGGTGGTGAGCAATACGAAGTGCTCCCGGCGGCCGTACCGGTCAAGCTCGACGTGTCGCGCATGGTGGGCAACGGGTACGCGCTCAGGCTGCGCTTCCACGCCACCCTGGGGGGCGCTTGTATGCGCTGCCTGAAGGACGCTGCTTCACCGGTCGCGGTAGACGCGCGTGAGGTGGACAAGCCCGGGGGAGGCGAGGAGCTCACAAGCCCGTATTTGAAAGGGGAGACGCTCGATCTGGCTGGCTGGGCACGCGATGCCTTTGCTCTAGCCTTGCCTGCGCAACTGCTCTGTCGCGATGACTGTGCCGGACTATGCCCAGAGTGCGCCGCGGACCTCAACGAGGCCGGGCCCGGGCACGCGCACGAGCGGGCGCCCGATTCACGCTGGGCGAAGCTGAGCGAACTGAAGCTCGATTAGCCAACGCATAGTCTGCGCGGCTACTGCTTGTGCGCCTCAGCCCAAGGCGGCTAGTCTCGAACTGACTAATCCCAACTCGACTATTCGGTCTCCTCCCTGGTAGCCTCTCCGACCGATGGCGGTCCCCAAGAAAAAGCAGTCGCACAGCCGCACGGCCTTGCGCCGCGCCAACCACAAGATCCAGGCGCCCGCGCTGAACGAGTGTCCGCGCTGTCACAGCCCACGCAGGCCACACCGTGTGTGTCCGGTCTGCGGGACTTACGCAGGTCGTGAGGTGGTCGCTCCCGAGGCGCACGGCCACGACCACGACCACGACTGAGGCGCCCGTGAGCGGAGGGTCCGCTCGAGCCGAGGACCCCGGGCTCTCCTCGGCGCCCACGAGTGCCCCAGCGCCAAGCATCGTCGTAGCCGTCGACGCCAACGGCTCTGACATGGGTCCGGCGGAGGTTGCCGCGGGCGTGCGGGAGGCTGCCCGCCAGGGCGCCCGCGTGCTGCTGTTTGGGCCCGCGCGCGAGCTTGGCGAGGTGGGGCCTGGCGTGGAGGTCATAGACGCGCCGCTGTCCGTCGCCAAGAGCGCCGATCCTGCGCGAGCGGTCAGATCGACGCCCGAGGCGTCGATCGTGCAGGCCGCGCGGGCCGTCGGCGAAGGGCGCGCGCAGGCGCTCGTGTGCGCCGGCGGGACCGGCGCGATGCTCGCGGCGGGCCTGTTTCATATCAAGCGGGCATCCGGCATTTACCGCCCGGCGCTTGCCCTGCCAATCCCCATTCCGGGACCCTCCGCGCGGGCGCTGACGCTCTTGGACGTGGGGGCAAACGTGCGGGCGCGCAGCGAGCATCTGGTCCAGTTCGCTTTCATGGGAGCCGCGTTTGCGCGGGTGGTCTTGGGCATCGAGCGTCCGCGGGTCGGGCTGCTCTCAAACGGCGAGGAGGCGGGGCGCGGCAGCGAAGCGGTGGTGCAAGCGGGTGCAATGCTGGCGGCACGCTCGGGCGAGGGAGACCTGCGCTGGGTGGGCAACGTGGAGGGCGGCGAGGTCTTGGGTGCAGTGGCCGATGTGGTCGTTACCGATGGCTTCACGGGGAACATCGCGCTCAAGCTGATGGAGGGGGTCTCGCAAACGGTGCTCGGCGCAGTCAGGCAGGCGGCACTCTCATCCTCGCGAGGCAAGCTGGGCGGGATGCTGCTGGGTCCCTCGCTACGGGCTTTTCGCGACGCGATCGACCCGGAAGAGCAGGGAGGCGCCTACCTCTTGGGCCTGCGTAGCCTGGCGGTGCTTCCCCATGGCCGCTTCGGCCGCCGCGGCTTCGCCCGGGCGATCTTGCGCGCCGAGCTCGGAGCTCGCGAGGGGGTCGTGGCCGCCACGCATGCCGCCCTGAGAGAGGCCGGCGCCCTGCGAAGCGCGCCTGTGTCCGCCGATCCGGCTAGCCTGGCAGGCGAATGACCCGCGAGGAAGTGTTTGTGCTGATACAAGCCCACCTGGCCGACGAGCTTGACGTGGACCCCGAGCAGATCGTGGACTCCACACGTTTCAAGGACGATCTCGCGGCCGATTCTTTGGACCTGTATACGCTCGTGCAGGAGCTCGAGGACACCTACGGTGTGCCGATCCCCGACGAGGAGGCCGCCGAGATACTCACCGTCGGGCAGGCGGTCGATTTTGTCGTGGCACACTCAACCGACGATGCCTAGTCGCTTGGAGGGGTCGGTGGACTTGCTGAGGTCCTTGCTCGACGAGCTGCCCGAGGAGCTCGCGCGGCAGGTGTTCACGCACGCTTCATGGACCGAGCGACGCAGCGACTCCTATGCGCGTTTGGCTTTCTTGGGCGACAGCGTGCTGGCTTTGGCGGTCACCACACACCTCTATCCGCGCCTTGAAGCGGAGCGCTTCGGCGCCGGGCGGCTCACGAAGATCCGCGCGCAAGCCGTCTCGGGACGCTCGTGTCGCGCGGTGGCGGAACGGCTGGGCGTGAGCGAGCGCTTGCGTGCGATGGCGCCCATGAACGGCGAGGGTAGGCTGGTCGGCCTGCTCGAGACCGAGCGCGTGCTCGCCTCGGTGATCGAGGCGGTGATCGGCGCGTGCTACCTGCAGGCCGGGTATGAGCGCACAGCCGAGGCGGTTGTGGAGGCGTTTGCGCCCGAGATCGAGGACGCCTTGGAGCATCCCCTGGACTTCAAGTCGGCGCTCCAAGAGCAGCTGGCCAGGCGCGGCGAGACGATCGCCTACGAGGTGACCGACGAGCACGGTCCTCCTCACGACCGCACGTTCGTCGTCGTCGCCTTGGTGGACGGCAGGCCGCTCGGAAGAGGCCAGGGACGCAGCAAGAAGCACGCCGAGCAGCAGGCGGCAAGCGAGGCCCTGGAGAGCCTCGCGAAGGCATGAGCATGGGCATGCATGGCAGCGCCGGGCGGCGTCCTCCCTCCCTGATGTGCGTAGCACACTGCGGTCGGTGCGTCCTTGCCAGGCTTGCCCTGCGTACCGATGCGGAGCGCGTGGTCGTGAGCGGGTGTGGCGGCAGATGCACCTGAAGTCGCTCACCCTGAAGGGCTTCAAGTCCTTCCCCGATCGCACCGCACTGGACTTCGGTCCGGGCGTGAGCGTCGTCGTCGGACCGAACGGCTCGGGCAAGTCGAATGTGACCGACGCGCTCCTGTGGGCGATGGGCGAGCAATCACCCCTAGCGGTTCGCGGCCAGTCGATGCAGGACGTGATCTTCGGCGGCGGACGCGGCGTGCAGGCGCGTAGCTGCGCGGAGGTCGAGATCGTGCTCGATAACTCCGATGGCACGGTCGACCTTCCCCTCTCGGAGATCTCGATCGTGCGCAGGCTCGACCGCGCCGGGGATGGCGAGTATCGCCTCAACGGAGCGCGCGCTCGTCTCGTGGACGTGATCGAGGTGCTCTCCGACACGGGCCTGGGCAAGGAGACCCATTCGGTCATCTCCCAAGGGCGCGTCGAGGCGATCGTGACCTCAAAGCCCCGCGACAGGCGCCTCTTGATCGAGGAGGCCGCCGGCCTTGGCAAGCACCGCAAGCGCCGCCGCCGCGCCCAGCTCAAGCTCGAGCGCACACAAGAGAACCTCGACAGGGCCCTGGACGTGGAGCGCGAGGCGCGCACGCGCCTGCGCCCGCTCAAGCGCCAGGCGGAGGCTGCCGAGCTGCACGAGCGCCTGGAGCATCAGATGCTGCAAGCGCGCTATGAGCTTGCTCGCGAGGCGGTTAGGGCCCGCGGCGAGGAGCTTGCCCAGGCCGAGGAAGGCGTGCAGGCGGCCAGGGCTGCGCGCGCGCAGATCGAGTCGCGCCTACAGGCGGTGGTGGCGCGCCGAGCCGCGGCTGAGAACGCACTGGCCGAACGCACCGAGCGCCACGACGCCATCTCCAGGCGTGCCTATGAGGCGCGCTCTGCCAGGGAGCGCTTGCAGATGCGCGGAGAGCAGGTTGCCGCTAGCGCCGCGACCCTCGCTCAGCGCGCAAGCCGGATCGAGATCGAGCTGGGTGCGCTGGAGCAACCGCTTGGTGGCGAGAGCGCCGAGCACGAGGACCCGGCCGCCCAGGAGCAGGCAAGCGAGGCACGCGTGGGCGCGATCGAGGCCGCGCTTGCGCAGATAGACGGCGAACACGAACGCGAGCTGGAGCGCGAGATCGCCGGGCTCAACGAACAGAGAGACAGCGCCGCTCAGCGCGCCGAGGAGTTGCAAACCCAAGCGCGGGCTGCCCGTGAGGCCCGCGAGCAGGCAGACGCCCAGGCCGAAAGGGCGCGTGCGGAGCTGCGGGCGTTTGAAGCGCAGGCCGAGGCGGCGCGGCGTGAGGCCGCAAAGGTCGGTGCCGAGCTTGCGGCGGCCAATCAATTCCTGCGCAGCCACGCGGGCGCGCACGCCACCAGGGCTGGCTCGCCGCGCGCTCTGAGCGAGGTTCTGCAAGTCAAGCCGGGCTACGAGTTGGCGCTTTCCGCCGCGCTCGGCGGGCGCTTGGATGCGACGTTGGTGGCAGACATGGCCGGCGCTCGAGCCTTGCTTGACGATGCGGGCCTGGACGGAGGGGCAGCCCTGCTCGCTGGGGAGGCCGCGAGCGAGGGCGACGGTTCAGAGGGCCAGGAAGGTCACGTCGGCGTCGCCGAGCACACGGCTCAGAGCTGCGCGGAGCCCGCCGGGGAGCCCCCCGCACCAGGCGCGTTGCGCCTGGTTGACCTCTTGGGTGGGTCGGGCGCGGTGCTTGCGCTCGCGCACAGGCTGCTCGCGGATGCGTGGGTGGTCGAACGCTTGGAGGACGTGGCGGAAGGTTTCCGCGGCATCGCGAGCACGACCTCTGGACGGGTCTTGTTCGCGGACTTGGGAGAGCTGCGCCAGGTGCCCGAGGGTGGCTCTGAGCGGGTCTTGGCTCGCCGCAACGAGCGCGATCGCTTGATCGCCGAGAGCGAGCGCGTTGTGGCCGCTGAGCACAGTGCCCGGGAAGCGGTCGAGCGAGCGCTCGGGCAGCTGGGCGAGGCCGAGCGTGGCCGCGAGCAGACCGATGGCGCGTTGCGCGACTGCGAGCGCTGCCTCTCCGAGGCGCTCGAGGCCCAGCGCAAGGCGACCTGGCTGATCGAGCAGCGCAAGGCCGCTCCCGAGCAGGGACCCTTGGCCGTGCGGCGCGCCGAGCTGCAAGGCGAGCTTGCGGCGGAGCGCCGGCAGGCTGAGCGCCGCAAGGCCGAGGAGGCCGAGCGCGCCCGGCGGATCGAGCGCTTGCGCGCCCAGCGCGCAGCCGACGTCGAGCTGGCTCCCCGCGCCGAGCGCCTGGCCGCCGCGCTCGCGAGCGCCGGCGAGGCCGTGGGGGGAATGCTCGCGCAGATCGAGGAGAAGCTGCGCGAGG
>DATMPT010000119.1:0-2264 GCA_035567355.1 Solirubrobacteraceae bacterium | reverse complement strand
CAGCAGGCGAAATCGTAGATGCTGAGCGCCACCCAGGAGGGCAGCAGGACGATCTCGGGCGGCAAGGCAGGGACCTGCTCCCAGGGCCACAGGCCAAACAGGGCGAGCCACACGTGCGTGAACACGCGCGCCCGCTCTATTCCTCCGTGCGCGCGCACGAAGGCGGCCGCTGAGCGCATGTGCTCTTGCTCGGGAGAGTCGCCGGCCAAACGCAAGGCCCAATAAGCCTCGATCGTCGTCGAGAGATCGCCTGGGCCGCCATGAAAATTGGCCCAGGTTCCGTCCGCGCGTTGCTGCGAGCGGATCCAGGCGGCCGAGCGCTCCGTTTGCACGACCTGCCCGATGCCGAGGAACTCACGCAGGAGCATGTCCTCGGCGTCCATCGTCACGTTCGTCTGCAGCTCGCCCTTCCACCATCCGCCGTCGTGTTGGAGCGAAAGCAGACGCTCACAGGCCCGCTCCAATGCCAACTGTGCCTCGCTGACTGGTTGGGCGATCTGCATCGACATTGGTCGTGAAGGCTAGGTGGTTTTTCCTGAGGACGTGGGCACAAGCACCTCTGGACGGGCAACCGTTGGCGGCGTCATCACGTGTTCTCGCAAGACCTGCTCGGAGATCCTGACAGGGGTACTGGATGTGAAGCGGTACACCACCAACCCATGAATGTCACGCCGCTCGACCAGACGAAACCCGGGAGCAGGCGGACTTGCCGCCGACTTGCGCAGGGGGACGTACCCTGTCTCAACCACTTCGCTGACGCTCACGCTGCTCGAGCGCGCGAGGTTCCCGAGCCCAGGCATGTAGTACTCGAGCGGCGCAGCGCCCAGCTCGACGGTGGTGATCGCCCTGTCGGCGCGCCCGCTCCCGAGCGCCTTCGCCACGCCTCCCCAGTCGCCGCGCTGCAGGCGTGGGCTGAGGTCCACGTCGATCGTGAGCGCCAGGAACATCAGCGCCACGAGCCCGGCCAAGGCCATACCGGCGCGTCCGGTGCGCTGGGCGGCGATCACGACCGCGAGCAGGGCGCTGACCGGCACCATCGCGGCCACCAGGTTGCGCGGCGCGAGGTAGTCGGCGCCTAGCAGGGCCAGCAGGACCGGCAAGAGCACGCCCGGCGCGGCTACGCCCATGACGATCAAGGCCCCGCGCTCCTCACGCGGCGCAAGCGTGCACCACAGGCCGTACACGACGCCCGCGAGGATCGTGACTGCTAGGAGCAGCTCCACCCCATGTCCCAGAGCCGAGCCGGTATAGCCGGTGAGGTAGTACTGGGCGATCGCTTCCAGGCGGCTCGCCAAGGCCCATTCTCCGATCCACTGCGTACCGTGGCCACCCTGGGCGAGGATCAAAGGGATCAGCCCCGCCCCTACCAAGACCGGAGGCGCGAGCGCGTAGAGCACGCGCGCGGGATTTTCTTTGATCGCCGTTCGTTCCCTTGGCGCCCCCTCGCCGTCTGTGCTGTGAGCTATCTCTTTTGGGCCGACTCGCGCGCGCGCGCGAGTCATGCCTTTTTGTTGTTCGTCACTCCCTCGCCCGAGAGCCGCCCACAGCAGCCACAGCATCATCGGGATCACCAGGAACACCGCGAAGTAGTGCGTGAGCAGCGCCATGGAGGCCGCGAGCGCAAATTCCATCAGTCGCCGCTTCGTGGGGGCGCGCATGGCCCGCAGAAAGCAGAGCAGCGCGAGCGAGGCCGCCAGCACGAACAGGCCGTAGGCACGCGCCTCCTGCGAGTACCACACCAGCAACGGGCTGGTCGCGACGAAGGCGGCCGTCGCGATCGCGGCGCGGCGAGCAGCGAGCTCGCTTCCGATCGCCCAGGCGACCGGCACCGTCGCGATACCCGCCAAGGCCGAGAGCAGGCGCAGGGCAACGGCGCCTGTGCCCAGCACGCGCGAGACCCCCCACTCGAGCACGTACCACAGGGGCGGCGTGTTCTCCGTGTGCACTAGCGCGTGCAACGTCGCGCCGAGGCTCCCGTGCAGCACGTGCACGGGAGTGAACGCCTCGTCGTACCAGAAGCTCTGCGCGCCGAGCGTGGTCAGGCGCAGGACGGCCGCGAGCGCCGTGAGCGCGAGCAGCGGCCACCACTCGGATGCGATGCTCGCCCCGCGCGCGCCTGCCCCTGTCGGGTCCGCGCCGGTCGACCGGCGCGGACCCCGCGCCGCGGTGGCCGGGAGGACGTAGCTCCTCATGGCCGGCCAATCCTCACCGGCGGCGCGGGCGGCGAGCCCGCGGGGGGCGAGCTCAGTCCGCACAAGCCAGCG
>DATMPT010000118.1:0-6748 GCA_035567355.1 Solirubrobacteraceae bacterium | reverse complement strand
AATGCTCAAGCGGTCGCCGAGTTCGGCATCGACACCGACAACATGTTCGGTTTCTGGGACTGGGTGGGGGGGCGCTACTCGATGGACTCCGCGATCGGCCTCTCCACGATGCTGGCTATCGGGCCCGACCGTTTCCGCGAGATGCTCAGCGGCTTTCACACCATGGACGAGCATTTCCGCGACACTCCCTTCGAGCGCAACCTGCCCGTCCTCATGGGCCTCTTTGCTGTCTGGTACTCCAGCTTCTTCGGGGCCCAGACCGTCGGAGTGATGCCATATAGCCAGTATCTCTCGCGCTTTCCCGCCTACCTGCAACAGCTCGCGATGGAGTCAAACGGCAAGCACGTCACACTCGCCGGTGTGCCGGTCGATTTCGACACCGGCCAGATCTACTGGGGCGAGCCCGGCACCAATGGGCAGCATTCCTTCTACCAGTTGATCCACCAGGGCACCAGGCTCATCCCGCTCGACCTGATCGGCTTCGCCCGTGCGCTGAATCCCTTGCGCAACCATCACGACCTGCTCATGTCGAACGTGCTTGCCCAAGCCGAGGCGCTCGCGTTCGGACGGACAGAGGAGGAGGTCCGTGCCGAGGGCACCCCCGAGGCCGTCCTACCCCACCGCGTCATGGAGGGCAACAGGCCCACGAGCGTACTCCTCGCCGAGCAACTCACACCGCACGTGCTGGGCTCACTGGTAGCCCTCTACGAGCACAGCGTCTTCACCCAGGGAGTCATCTGGGGCATCGACTCGTTCGACCAGTGGGGCGTCGAGCTCGGCAAGGCGCTCGCCAAGCGCATCGTCCCCGAGTTGGAAGGCGATGCCGAGCCGCCGTTGCATCACGACAGTTCCACCAACGCCCTGATCCGCCGCTACCGAGCGATGCGAGACCGCTCGTGAGTGCGTTCGGCCTGCCTCCCGACTCGGCTCCGGCCGCCGGGCTGGCGGTCGAGATACTGCCCGATCCAGCCGTCGTCGCCAACAGGGCCGCCGAGCTGGTCCACCAGCACGCGCTTCTGGCCGCGGCCGAGCGCGGCTCGTTCACGTTCGCGGTCTCGGGCGGGCATACCCCGTGGGCCATGTTCGCCAAGCTGTCCGGCGAGGACTTCCCATGGGCCCAGACATCCGTTTACCAGGTGGACGAGCGCATAGCCCCCGCGGGAGACCCCCGTCGCAACCTCACCCTCTTGCGGGAGAGCCTCGGGCCCGTCGCCTCCGTTGTCGGGCTGTACCCGATGCCCGTGGAGGAGAGCGACCTCGCCGTTGCGGCCGATGCCTACGCGCGCTCTTTGCCCGCCCGCTTCGACCTGATCCATCTCGGGCTAGGCGCCGACGGTCACACCGCCTCGCTCGTGCCCGGCGACCCCGTGCTCGAGGTCCACGATCGCGACGTCGCCCTCACCGGGCCTTACATGGGCTTGGCGCGCATGACGCTTACATATCCGGTACTCGACCGTGCTCGAGCCTTGCTGTGGCTCGTCACGGGCCAGGAGAAGCGCGACGCACTGGACCGGTTGCTGGGGGGAGAGCGGTCGATCCCGGCCGGCCGCGTCGCCAACGCGCATGCACTCGTCCTAGCCGACACGGCCGCTGCGGGCGACTGATGGGGTCACCGCAGGAGGTTGTTTCTTTTGAACGTGGTGCCTCATGCGCGCGTAGGCACCGAGTTCGCATCACGTCCGACGAGATCTATGCAGGCAGGGGCTGGCGCGCCTCTTCGTGCTGGAAGTCGCTCAGCACCGCCAACATCGACTCGGACTCGCACTCCACCATCGAGGGCCACGGCTTCTCGGGATGCTCGTCCAGGGTCTTCAGGCCATTGCCGGTGATGATCGCCACGACCGTCGCATCCGGATCGAGCTCGCCCGCCTCGGCCAACTTCTTGAGAACGGCGATCGTCGTGCCACCGGCCGGCTCGGTCAATATCCCCTCGTTTGCGGCAAGCAGGTCAATACCGGCGAATATCTCTTCGTCACTTGCCGTGCCTGCGCTCCCTTTGCGCGAGAGCACGGCGTCGATTACCAGATAGCCGTCCCCAGGCGCGCCGATCGCGAGGGAGTGGGCGACCGTAGTCGGCTTGCACGGTTGGATCTCAGGCTCGTGGGCGATGATGGCGTTCGCGATCGGCGAGCACCCCTCGGGCTGGGCGATGTGCATCTTCGTCAAGCCGGTCTGGGCCAGGCCGACTCTCTGAAGCTCGACCAATCCCTTGTGCAAACGTGAGGAAAGCGTGCCCCCCGCGGTTGCCGAGACGATGTGATCGGGAGCCCTCCAGCCGAGCTGCTCGACGATCTCGAAGATCGTCGTCTTGGCCCCCTCCGCATAGAAGGGACGCAGCGTGATGTTCGCGAACTCGAGCCCACTGGCCGCCGCCACCTTGCGGCACTCGCGGTTGGCTTCGTCGTAGTTGCCGGCCACCTGGCAAACTCGCGCGCCCAGCGCACGGCAAACGCGAGCCTTGGTCTCCTCCAAGCGGTTGGGATAGAACACATACGGTGTCAGCCCGGCCTTGGCCGCGAGCGAGGCAACGGCCGTGCCCACGTTGCCAGTTGAGACGCATCCGATCTCCTGCTTGCCGAGCTCCAGCGCGCGCGCGATCGCGGTCGAGACCACCCGGTCCTTGTAGGACAGGCTGGGACGCTGCGTGCTGTCGTCCTTCAAATACAGTTTTCTCAAGCCCAGCTTCGCCCCGAGGCGATTTGCCGCGATCAGCGGCGTCATCCCCGAGAACTGGCCTACTTCGGCTTGGGCCTTGGCGGCGCGGATCGGCAGCAGCTCCGACAGCCGCCAGATGTTGCTCGGACGCTCTGCCATCGGAACTTCGCGCAAGCGCGCTGTGGCGAGCTCGTAGTCATAGGCGAGATCCATGCACTTTCCGCACGTGGGGCAGAACGCCTCGGTGTCGTCTATGGGACGCCGCACGTCACATTTCTGACACACCAGTTCGGTCGCGCACGAGCGTGTCGTCTCGTCCTCTGCGCGCCCAGTAGCGGTGCTCATCCGGTCTCACCCCTTCGTTTTTGGGTTGGTTGACTTCGGCGTGTATCGGTCATCGTGGCACAAGCTCGGCCGTCGGCCACGATGCATCGATCTCGCTTTCGGCTCCCGTCGCGGTCATCAGCAGCTCCTCGGCCATGTGGGGAGCGAACGGGATCAGCACGCGCGCGAGCGTCCGCAGCGCCGCGATCAGCGCCTCGTGGTCCTCGGCGCACAGCGATCCGCGCTTGGCGGTCACACGCTTCTCGTAGTCTCTGATGCGGTCGAACAGGCGCATCACGTTGCGCACCGCGCTGTGCATCTCGAGCTCCTGCGTGTCCTCGGCGATCTTCTCGACCGCGGTCTCACACCACTGCTCCAAGCGCCTACGCAGGTGCTCGGTCTTGTCCGCTCCCATCTGCTGGGCGCCGGGCTGGGCCCCGTCGTAAACGCCTTGGCCAGGGCCCTGCCCGGCGGGCGCCGGGTCGGAGACGATGCGTGCCTGGGAGTAGTCCCACACCTGCCTCAGGAAGCGGTGACAGCGCTTGATGTCGCTGTCGCTCCAGTTCAGCGAGCGCTGTGGCCGCGCCGCATAGAGGACCGCCAACCGGATCGTGTCGGCTCCATACCGCGCCACGAGCTCGTCCGGGTCGACCACGTTGCCGAGGTGCTTGCTCATCTTGCGCCCGTCTCTGATCACCATCTCGTGAAACAGGCAGCCCGCGAACGGCTCGCCGTCGCCGAGGAACGCGAGGGGGCCTATGTCCCGCAGCGCCTTGGTGATCGTGCGCTGGTCAAACACGAAGTTGCCGCTGTCCGAGCCCGCCACCACGCGCTCGCAAGGCAGCCACGCGCGCAGGTCCTCGAGCGCGAGGATATGCTCCAGCGTCTGCTCGCGCTCGTTCGGGGGCACACACACCGGCACCCACAGCCACAACGCATCGAAGTGACAATCAAGCGTGTCGGTCTCGCGCGTCGCGACGCCCCCGCAGGCTGGGCAAGTGCTCTTCACGAAGTCCTCGCGCTCGGCCAGCGGATTGCCGGTTCCAGTCGGGGTGAGGTCGCGTGGCAGGACGACCGGCAACTGCTCCTTGGGGATCGCCACGGTGCCGCACCGCTCGCAATACACGACCGGGATCGGCGTGCCCCAAGAGCGCTGCCTCGAGATCGTGAAGTCGTTTGCCCTGTAGCGCACGGCCTTGCGTACCTCCACGGTCGCGCTCGAGGGCTCTCGCGCGTGGCTCTCCTGTGGCCCCCCAAACAGGCGCTCGGCGATCACGGCGTCGGTGCGGTCGTGCTCTGGAATCCCCAGCACCGCCGTCGCGCCGAAGCGCCCATCCACCATCGGCGAGACGATCACCCTCAGCGCCTCGCCACCGGTTGGGGAGGGAAGCGTGCGGCCCGTATCGACCAGTGGCATCGCCTCCGCGTCGCGCCCGGCGCGGTCGAGGCCCCCCAAGCGCAGCTCCTCCAGGCGCTCGGCCACCTCAGCGCCGGTGGCCCACAGCTCGACCTCGGGATGCTTGGGCGAGATCGCCACGAAGCGGGCCAGCCCGAGCGCGCCGGCGTGGGGGGTGAAGACGGTCAACGTCTCTCCACCGTCTCCCTTCAAATCGAGCTCCACCCCATCGACACGGCCGAGCACGAAGCGCTGGGAGGCGAGCGCATTCTCATCCCAGCTTCCGCTTGCCTCCAGCTCCTCCAGGCGCCGGTCGTTCTCCTCCACATACGTGCTGATCCGCAGATACCATTGCGGGCGCTGGATCAGGCGCACCGGGTTGTGGCAGCGCCAGCACGTCCCGTTCTCGACCTGGATCGTCGCAAGCGTCGTCTGGCAGGTATCGCACCAATCCACGCTCCCGGTGCCCCGATACACGAGGCCGGCCTCCAGGAGAGTCAGGAACAGCCACTGCGACCAGCGGTACATGACGGCGTCCGAGCTCATGAAAGTGCGCTCCCAGTCGAAGGAGAAGCCCAGCCGGCGCAGCTGGCCGGTCATGTGCTCCGCGCAGCGCTCCACCCAAGCGCTCGGGGGCTCTTTGCCGGCGATCGCCCCGAGCTCGGCGGGCAGCCCGAACGAGTCGAAGCCGAATGCAAACAGCACGTCCTCGCCGCGTGCCCTGCAAAAGCGAGCGTAGGCATCGCCGATCGAATAGCTGCGTACGTGCCCAATATGGATGTTTCCCGACGTAAACGGCGCCGAGGGCTTTATGTACTTGCGCGGGCGCTCACCGGTGGTCACGGGGGTGCGAAAGGCGTTCTGGGCGTCCCATACTGCTTGGCGTCCAGACTCGATCGCATGTGGGTCATAGCTGGGGCGATCGCCGCTGTTCATTGGATCGAGAATACCCAAGGCCCGGGTCCGGCACAGACCGTCGGGGACGGCTTGGACCGTTGCTATGCTCGTCCGCCACGACTGCAAGGATTCTCAGATGGAAGTAGAGATCGGACGCGGCAAGAGCGGCCGTCGCGCATACGGCTTCGACGACATCGCGATCGTGCCCTCCCGGCGCACGCGCGATCCCGACGACATCGACATCTCCTGGAAGCTCGGCCCTTACCAGTTCGAGCTTCCGATGATGGCCTCCGCCATGGATGGCGTCGTCTCCCCCGAGACGGCCGCGGTCGTCGGCCGCCTCGGCGGCCTGGCGGTGCTCAACCTGGAGGGAATCTTTACGCGCTATGAGGATGCCGATGCCCAGCTCGAGCGAATCGCGGCGCTGCCCAAGGACGTGGCTACGCGCGAGATGCAGGAGATTTACTCCCAGCCGGTCATCCCTGAGCTGATCGCCCAGCGGATTCGCGAGATCAAGGACCAGAAGGTGGTCGCCGCGGCGTCGCTTACGCCCCAGCGCGTGCTCGACTACCACGAGCTTGCGCTCGAGGCGGGCTTGGATGTGCTCGTGATTCAGGGCACCGTCGTCTCAGGCGAACACGTCTCCACGGTCTCCGAGCCCCTGAACCTGAAGGAGTTCATCCCTTCGCTCGACGTGCCCGTCGTGGTCGGCGGTTGCGCTTCTTATCAGACTGGCCTTCACCTGATGCGCACCGGCGCCGCCGGCGTGCTCGTCGGCGTAGGGCCGGGTGCGGCCTGCACGACGCGCGGGGTGCTTGGGATCGGCGTTCCCCAAGCCACGGCGATCGCCGACGTGGCCCATGCCCGCTCTACGCACATGCTCGAGACCGGCGAGTACTGTCAAGTCATCGCCGACGGCGGCATGCGCAACGGCGGTGACGTATCCAAGGCGATCGCGCTCGGCGCCGATGCGGTCATGATCGGCTCGCCCTTGGCACGTGCTCACGAAGCGCCCGGACGGGGCTTTCACTGGGGCATGGCTACGTTCCACCCGACCTTGCCCCGTGGCGCACGCGTGGCGACGACCCGCAACGGCACGCTCGAGGAGATTCTCGTCGGTCCCGCGCGCGAGAACGATGGCACCTTCAACCTGTTCGGCGGCCTGCGCACCTCGATGGCCACCTGCGGTCACAAGGATCTGGCCGAGTTCAACCGTGCGGAGGTCGTGATTGCGCCCGCCCTGCAGACCGAGGGTAAGCAGCTCCAGCGCGAGCAGTCGGTCGGTATGGGCTCCAACGGGAAGGAAGCAGCACTGGTAAATGACTGAGGGTGTCGTGACTGAGGGTGTCGTCACGGTCGGGGCGCCGCCCTCGAAGGCGTCGGATGTAGTGGGGGCAGACCGTGAGGAGGTGGTGGTTCTCGACTACGGCGGCCAGTACTCCCAGCTGATCGCTCGCCGCGTGCGCGAGGCGCGCG
>DATMPT010000117.1:0-3233 GCA_035567355.1 Solirubrobacteraceae bacterium | reverse complement strand
AGGAAGAACTCGCCCGCCTCGCGGTCGAGCACCACGTACCCATACGGTCCAGCCGCCAGCCACCCCTCGGCTGCCAGCTGGTGCATGGCCGCGTGGAAGCGCTCCCCCTTCAAGCCGGGGTCGGTGTAGTCGAAGCTTTTAAGCTCCAGCTCTCCGACGAGCGCCATCGTGTGGGCCGGTCTACTTCTTTGGATGCACCGTCTGCTTGAGGCTTGCTCCAGGGGTGAACTTGGGGGCCTTGGACGCCTTGATCTTTACCTTCTCGCCCGTGCGCGGGTTGACGCCCTGACGGGCTGCGCGCTTGACCACCGAGAACTTGCCAAAGCCGGTGATCACGACCTCGTCGCCTTTCTTCAAGGTCTTGCCGACCGTGCTCAAGAACGACTCGAGCGCACGTCCCGCGTCGGCCTTGGAGAGATCGCTGTCGGCGGCAATCGCCTCGACAAGCTGACTCTTGTTCATGGAGTTCTTCCTTTCGATAGCTGTGCTTGGCGTGCGCAGACTAGCGTGCCTGCAGCACATCTGGCTCGAGCATGCGGCCTAGCTGCTCACCCATCAAGCCCACACCGCGCTCGGGAGCCACCGCCGCGCAGCCGATCGCAGCGCGCGCCTTCTCGTCTGAGAGGGCCGTGTTGGCGGGCAACTTCAGGCCCACATCCTCGCCGCACGCCTGTAGATATGCAGCCTTCGTGCCCTCTTGCACGAGTGCCCGCGAGCATCCGAGGCCGTCCGCCAAGAGCTCCAACCAGTCGTGCCGGCCGAGCGAGACCGGCCCTCCCATGTTGTAAACGCCTTCGCATCCCTGCGCCACCAGCTCGCACACCCGCTGGGCGTAGTCCCACGCATACGTCGGCGAGCGCCACAGCCCAGCGGGCGCCGGTACGGCTGCACGGTCACGCAAGCGCTTGGCCAGGCGCAAGGCCAAGCCCGAGTGCTCCCACACGTGTCGCGCGTGTGCGTGTGTGCGCGCGCGCCTGGACTCCTCACCCCACATCTCCGGACCCGCCGGGCGCGACGCGTTGACGCCGTACACCTCCCCCAGGCGCGTGATCAGCCACGGCACGCTCGAGCGCATAGCGGCTTCCTCGCACGCGAGCTTCGAGCGTCCATACGCGTTGACGGGATCGGGCAGATCGCTCTCCCTGAAGCTCACGCCCGCCGGGCGGTAGCCGCTGTGGACCCAGTCGCACGAAACCAGCACGTAGCGTGCACGCACCGCCCGGGCGGCCGCCAAGGTGTGCTCGGCGCCTACGTAGTCGACTTGGGGCAGATAGGGATCGCGCTCGAAGCGACTGAGCGCCACCCCGCCGGCGGCATGCACGACCACGTCCGGCTCGAACTCCATCGCCGCCTGCACACAGGCTTTGCGGTCTGCCATGTCGAACCCGACGGCGTGCACCCCGCTCACATCCACCGCCTGCTCGCGGTAGCAGCCGAGCACGTCCCAGCTCTGCTGTGCCGCCACAGCCGCCACGTTGGAACCGACCAGGCCGCCTACCCCTGTCACCATGACACGCATTTGATACGCACCGTCTCTTTGTTGTCAATAGACGGTACCAGGGTTTGGCTAGGGAACAAAGCGGTTCGTGCCATAGCGCGCGGGCGCGATCGGGGCTCCGATCAGCCCGGCGCCCACCATCCACTCCGACATCGCCTGCACGTTGGCGCCTTGGAGCGTCCCGAACGGCACATCGCCCCCGCCTTTGAACAGGGGCAGGTACACGCCAAGCGAGGCCGCCGTCAGCTTGTGCGGCAAGGTCGGGTTGGCCGCCTCCAGCTCGGCGAGGCTGCGCGCGGGGTCGGCCACGGTGTCCTCATAGCCGTGCGCCGTGGCGGCCACGAACGCCTTCACGAGCGCGGGATCGGATGCGATCAACTTGCGCGTGGTGAACGCCACGAGCCCCGGATAGGCGGGGCCACCGTTGCGGTCGAGCGCGAACGCCGTGATCGCATGCCCGCTTGCCGAGAGCGCCACGCCGTCGTCGGGGATGAAGCCCGTGAACGCCGCGATCCGCCCGGCCACCAGCGCCTGTCCGCCGTTGAAGCCCACCGTCACCACCCGCACGCGTCCGGGGCTCACGCCGGCGTGGCGTAGCTCCGTGTCGAGTACCGCCCGATCGGAGGGCACGCCCGTGATCCCGACCGTCTTGCCCGCCAGCCCGGCAGGCGAGCGCAGGTGCTCGGAGGCGAGCGCGATCAAGCCGCCGAGCGGGCCTTGCACGAGCGCCATCACCGCCTGCGCATCTCCGCCTTTGTCGATCAGGCCCGTCACGTCGCTGCCGTCGGCCAGCCCGAACTGCGCCTTGCCCGCGTCGATCAGCTTCAAGGTTTCCTGCGTGGAGGTCGGTTGGACCACTTGCAAAGCGATGTGCTCGTGCGCGTAATAGCCGGCGGCAAGCGCCCTGTAGATGCCCGCATGGACCGCGTTGGGAGTGAAGTCGAGGATCAGGGTGGCCTTCTTCGGATGCGTCGAGCCACACGCGCCCAGGCCGATCGAGAGCACACACAACAAGGCACCAACCGCCAGCCGGTATCGTCCAATCACTTGAAGGGATCCTCCTCAACGCACGTCGCGGGCCAGAGTGCCCGCACCCTATCGGGCGAGCCCATCCGCGAGCTGTATACGCCGGCGGACCTGCCCGACGGGATTGGCGACCCCGAGCGCGATCCGATCGGGCTCCCGGGCTCCTATCCGTTTACGCGCGGGCCATACGAGTCGATGTACCGGGGACGCCTTTGGACTATGCGCCAGTTCGCGGGCTTCGGCACCAGCGAGGAGACCAACGCGCGCTTCCACTACCTGCTCGAGCACGGCCAGACGGGGCTCTCGACCGCGTTTGACATGCCCAGCCTGATGGGCCACGACTCCGACAACGCGCGCTCCTTCGGCGAGGTCGGCCGCGAGGGCGTGGCGATCGACACGACCGACGACATGCGCACCCTGTTCGCCGGCATCGACCTCGGCGAGGTGTCGGTCTCGATGACGATAAACGCCCCCGCGGCGATCATGCTCGCGTTCTTCGTCGTCGCCGCCGAGCAGGGCCGGGAGCCAGATGGAAGCGGCGCAACAGGAGGCGGTGGTGGGCCCTCGGTCGGCCACGAGACCGATGGGGGGATCGGCCCGGCCGGCCCCGCCGGGGGTGTTGGTCCAGATCGCCTGTCGGACACGATCCAGGCGGACATCCTCAAGGAGTACATCGCCCAGAAGGAGTGGTGCTTTCCGATCGACCCCG
>DATMPT010000116.1:0-3609 GCA_035567355.1 Solirubrobacteraceae bacterium | reverse complement strand
GCGTTGGGGCCGATCACCGACAACGCCGGCGGCATCGCGGAGATGGCGGAGCTGCCAGAGGATGTCCGCACCGTCACCGACCGGCTCGACGCCGTCGGCAACACCACGAAGGCGGTGACGAAGGGCTACGCGATCGGCTCGGCGGTGCTCGCGGCGGTCGTGCTGTTCGCGGGCTTTGAGAAGGAGCTTGAAGCCAAGGGCGTGTTCGACAAGTTCTCGATCGGTGACCCGCCGGTGCTGATCGGCCTGCTGATCGGCGGGATGATGGTCTACCTGTTCGCCGCGCTCTCGATGGAGGCCGTCGGCCGCGCCGGCGGCGCCGTCGTCGAGGAGGTGCGCCGCCAGTTCCGCGAGCACCCGGGGATCATGAAGGGAACCGAAGAGCCCGACTACGCGACCTGCGTGGACATTGTCACCAAGACCGCCCAGCGCGAGATGATCCTGCCCTCTTTGCTCCCGATCGGCTTGCCGGTGATAGTCGGCCTGATCGACCAGAAGGCGCTTGGCGGCCTCTTGATCGGCGTGATCGTGGTCGGCTTCTTCTTCGCGGTCTTGATGACCGCGGGCGGTGGCGCGTGGGACAACGCCAAGAAGCTGATCGAGGATGGCGCCTTCGGCGGCAAGGGCTCTGAGGCGCATGCTGCCTCGGTCACCGGAGACACCGTCGGCGACCCTTTCAAGGATACGGCCGGCCCCGCGATCAACCCGATGATCAAGGTCGCCAACATCGTCGCCATCTTGATCATCCCGCTGATCACCTGAGAACCGAACCGCGCCAGCCGGAGCGCTTCGCGTGTCAAGCTTGGGCGATCGCTTCAAAAGGCAACAGGATGGTCGGCTTGTCGCGGCGGGGTCTACGCCCCAGTCGCGACAAGCCCTAAGCTCGAGGAAGAGAAAGATGACCGGCAGGCAGGTTCATCGCACTGGTACAACTGTGCTGTCGTCGGCGATGGTCGCGATCGGCGTGGCACTCGCGGTCGAGGCGGTGGCTGGCGAAGGCGTCTGGTCGGCTCGCCTGCTGCTCGGCGTGCTGTTCGTGGCCGCTGGCTCGGGACGTCTCTATGTCCAGGTCAGACGCGACCGCGGCACATGAGCTCCGCGGAGGATCCGACGCACCCTGGGGGCGCTCCTGACGGTGGCGCCGCCTCTGACGGGGAGGCGACCTCGCCGGACGGGGCCACCGTGGACGGCGCGGGGCACATAGACGGCCGCCTCGCGCACCAGCGGGCGGCCGAACTCGGAGCGAGGGGTCGCACTACTCTGCGCCACAGCCTCGGCTCGCCGATCCTCTTCGCGGTCGTCTATACGTCGCTTGCGAGCGCCGTCTTCTTCTCGCTGGGGGTGGTGGCCGACCATGCGCTCGGTCTGACCCCCGTCGTATTCCTGATCGCCGCCGTGATGTTTGGCGTGACCGCTATGACCTATATGGAGGGCGCCTCGCTTCACCCCGAGCCGGGGGGCTCCACCGTCTTCGCCCGCTACGCCTTCAACGAGCTCGTCAGCTTCGTCGCGGGCTGGGCGATGCTGCTCGATTACGTCATCCTGATCGCCGTCACCGCCTTCGCGGCTACTCAATATCTGAGCGTTTTCTGGGCGCCGCTCGGTCACTCCGCCGAGGCGCTGCTGCTCTCGCTTGCGATCATCGCGTTTGTCGTGTTCGCCAACGTGCGCGGCTTCAACTGGCGCCGCGAATTTCGCATCGCGCTGGTGGTCGTGGGGGCGCTCGTGCTAGAGCTGGTCGCGATCGCAATCGGCTTGTCACAGTCCTTTGACGCCCATAAGCTCGTCTCTCAGGTGCACCTCGGTAGCGCGCCCACCTGGTCGGGCCTGATCTTCGCGCTCACGGTCACCACAATCGCGTTCACGAGCGTCGAGTCCGCTTCGGGCTTGGCGGGCGAGGTGAAAGCGGGGCGCGGAGCGTTGCGCAGGCTGATCGCCAGCGGGACGGCGACGGTCGTGATCGCCTACGTCGGAGTTGCGATCGTCGCCGTCACCGCGCTCCCACTGCCGGGGAATGCACCCGGACACGACTTCACCGATGCACCGGTCGTGGACATCATGCGAGCATTGCATCCACACTGGCTCTCGCAAACGCTCCTCTACCTGATCGGCGCGGTTGCCGCCGGCACTCTGATCGCCGCAGCGGACTCGGCGATGCTCGGGCTCTCACGGCTCGCCTACTCCCTGTCGACCAACCGCCAGATACCCAGCAGCTTGGGCCGCCTTCATCCGCAGAGGTCCACGCCCTATGTCCTGATCCTCCTGTCCGGGCTGATCGCTGCCGCCTTGGTGATCCCCGAGAGCCTCGACTTCCTCGTGGGGATCTACGCATTCGGGGCGATGCTCGCGTTCACGATCGCCCACATGTCGGTGGTGAAGATGCGCTACTCAGAGCCGCAAAGCGACCGTCCCTACCGCACGCCCTTCTCGGTGCGTTTGCGTGGCGGCGAGCTGCCGCTGCTTGCGGTGTGCGGGGCGGTGGTGTGCTCAGCCGGCTGGATAGCGACGATGGTGGTCCACGAACCTGCGCGCTATGTGTGTCTCGGCTGGATGCTCGCCGGAATAGTCCTCTATGTGCTCTATCGGCGGGCCGACGAGGCATCCCTGTGGCGACGCGTCACGGTTCCGGCCGCGGCGCTGCGGGTCGAGCATCTGCCCGAGCGCGAATACGGCTCGATCTTGGTGCCCTTGTGCGGGACGCGCTTGGATGAGGACATCGTGCAGACCGCCGCGTTGCTCGCCGCGGGCAAGCCGACGGATGTCGACGAGATCGACAGCTCCACGATCGAGGCCGTCTGGATCTTCGAGATGCCGATGTCCTTGCCGCTCGACGCACGCCTGCCCGAGGCTCAGATCAAGTATGCACGCCAGGCATTGGCGCGCGCCAAGGCGGTTGGGGAGGAGTACACCGGCGTGCAAGTCGCCACCGCCACGATCAGGGCTAGGCGTGCCGGGCAGGCGATCCTCGAGGAGGCGCGCCGACGCGGGGTCGAGGCGATCGTGCTCGGCGCCGAGGAGCCTTCGCGCATTCGCGGTGGCTCACGCTTGGGAGGACGGGGTGGGCCACTCGAGAACTTCGTCGGCGACGTCACCAAGTACGTCGTGCGCAAGGCCCGCTGCCGAGTGATCGTGACCGCTCCGTCGGCTCGCGACTACAGCATGACCCTCGATGCTTCAGGCCCAGCGGACGGCGCGCCCAAGCTCGTGCCGGCCGGTCCGCCGAATGCCTCTCCGGGAGAGTCCACAAACGGACCGCCCGATGAGCCCGGGGATGGGCTGTCCGAGGCGTAGGCGGGGCAGCTGCCGGGCAGGCCCATCGTCTAATCTCACACCCCGTGCTCACGACCCCACAATCCGGTGCAACGGTCCCCTTGTTCGCCTGCTCGGGGAGATCGCCATGTTCATTCTGATCGTCGGCGCCGGCCGTGTCGGCTCGGCCGTGGCCAAGTCGGCGCTTGCGGCTGGTCATGAAGTCTCGGTGCTCGACGAGGATCCGCTATCGCACGAGCGCCTCGATGCGGGCCAGCGTGACAGCTGGGAGGAAGCCGACGGCCAGTTCACGCTTGGCACGGCTTTGGAGACCGATGCGCTGATCCAGGCCGGGATCGA
>DATMPT010000115.1:0-6453 GCA_035567355.1 Solirubrobacteraceae bacterium | reverse complement strand
GCCTCGTCGGACTCGCTTGAATTCGTCAAGCAACACCAGCTCACGTTCCCGATGCTGCGCGACGCGAGCGGCGAATTCGCTCGGGCTTACGGCACGAACGAGATTCCCGAGACGTTCGTGATCGACCGCCACGGTCACGTGGTGGCGATCTCGCGCGAGGAAGTCAGCGCGGCATGGTTGAACCGCGCCCTGACGGTGGCAGCGAGATCGTGAGGTGCTTGTTGGCCTTTACGATTGCCCTGGCGACCGCGCTGACCCTCGCAGCGACTACTCCACTCGTGAGCGCCGGGGCCGCGCCGTCTGGCACGTCCCTGCCTGTGATCGAACGCCAGGTGATGTGCGTTACGTGCAAGATCCCCTTGAACGTCGCCGAATCTCCGCAGGCCGAACGCGAGCGAGCGCTCATCCGCCGGCTGATCGCCGAAGGCAAGACCGAAGGCCAGGTCAAGCGCGCGCTCGTTGTCCAATACGGGGAGGCGGTACTCGGACTGCCGGGCACAAAAGGCTTCGAGCTGACCGCCTACCTCATACCAGTCGCGGTCGTGCTCGCCCTGCTGGCGTCGTTGGCGTTGTTGCTCCCAAGCTGGCGTCGCCACGCGCGCGCGCAGGCCACCTCCACACCCAGCGCACCGAAACTGAGCGAAGGCGACGCGGCACGCCTGGACGCCGACCTGAAGCGCTTCGATTAGAGCCACGGCGCGAGTACGAAGCAATTCGGCCACAGCGATCGAGCGATACGATCGAGCGAGCGATAGCTACATCTCCTCGGGCGCCTCGACGCCCAGCAAATCCAGCGCGCGGGCAATCGTGTGCAGCGAGGCCACACACAAGGCGAGTCGTTGTGATTCGAGCACCTGAGACTCCGCGCCGAGTACGCGGCAGTCGCGATAGAAAGCGGTGAACTGCTGCGCAAGCTCCAAGACGTAGGCCGCGATCCGGTGGGGCGCCCGACGTACCGCCGACTCTCCCACTTCCCCGGGAAAGGCGAGCAGCTTCTTGATGAGCGTGCGTTCAGCCGGGTCCAGCGGCTCGCCGTTCCCGCCGAGGTCGCGTACGGCTTGCTCCACGCGCTCGACACCGGCCTTGGCAAGCATCGATGCGGTGCGAGCATGGGCGTATTGGACGTAATAGACGGGGTTCTCGCTCGACTCGGCACGCGCGAGGTCGAGGTCGAGATCGATCGTGGTGTCGTGCGAGCGCGAAAGCAAAAACCAGCGTGCCGCGTCGACGCCGATCTCCTCGAGCAAGTCCTCGAGCGTCACGAACTCGCCGGCACGCTTTGACATCTGTGCGCGCGCGCCGCGGCGCACGAGGTGGACCAGCTGCATGATCAGCATATCCAGATGCCCCGGATCGCCGCCGAGCGCCTCGTAGGCGCCCTTCATGCGCGCCACATAGCCGTGGTGGTCGGCGCCCCACACGTCGATCTGCCGATCGAAGCCGCGCTCGCGCTTGTCCTGGTGGTAGGCGATATCCGAGGCGAAATACGTGTGCTCGCCGCTGGAGCGCACCAGGACGCGATCCTTGTCGTCGCCATAGTCGGTGGTGCGCAACCACAACGCACCCTCGCTGCGATAGGTGTGCCCGCTCTGCTCGAGTAGCGAGAGCGCGTGCTCAACCGGACTGACGGGCTCGCCGTCGCGCCCGGCCAAGTCCGCGCGCGGCTCGTGCAGGGCGCTCTCATATGCCCAGCGGTCAAAGCTCTGTACGCGGAAGGCCCCCAAGGATGACTGCATCCGCCCGACCATGACCCTCACCGCGGCAGCGCCCAGCTCACCGGGGTCGAGCGCCGCCGCGCTTGTCCTCCGCGCCTCCCCGCCCCCGGACTCGGC
Source organism: Solirubrobacteraceae bacterium (assembly GCA_035567355.1). GTDB lineage: Bacteria > Actinomycetota > Thermoleophilia > Solirubrobacterales > Solirubrobacteraceae > Palsa-744. Next base: position 4,621 of record DATMPT010000115.1, on the reverse strand, counting down.
GCGGCCCCGCTCTCCGCCTGAGCGCCCCACCGCACCAGCGGCCCCGATCTCACGCTCCACCTCGGCCACGAGCGGCCCCACGTAATCCCCTCGGTAACCGTCCTCGGGGACCTCCTCCCCACGCGCGAGCGCCCGGATCGACTCGCCGAGCTTGAATACCTGCGAACCAGCATCGTTGACATAGAACTCGCGCTCGACGTGATGGCCGTGGAAGGCGAGCACCCTTGCCAACGCGTCGCCGTAGGCCGCGTTGCGGGCATGGCCGACGTGCATCGGACCGGTGGGATTGGCCGACACGAACTCGACGATGATCCGCTCTGGCGCAAGCGCCCTCGAGCGGCCGAAGCTCTCGCCTGCGCCGAGCACCGCCGCAAGCGCGGCTTGATGCCAGCTGTCGGCAAGGAACAGGTTGAGAAAGCCGGGGCCGGCGACCTCGAAGCGTTCCAGCTGCTCCCCCAGCCGCTGAGCCAATGCTTCGCCTAGCCGCTGGGCCAGCTCGCGCGGCGGGGCCCCTGCCGTGGGGGCAAGCAAGAGCGCGGCGTTCGTCGAGTAGTCGCCGAACTCGGTCTTCGGGGGGCGCTCGAGTGTGATCGCCTGCTGCGTGCCGGCCCCCTCGGAGAGCTCGCCGGCTACATCCAGCACGGTCTCGCGCAGGCCGATCTCGGTGGTGATATGGCTCATCGGCGAGGATCTTATGCGCCGTCCGCGCCCCATCCACCGCGCGGGTTGCGATACTAGCTCTGTGAACGACGAGAATCCAGGCGCAGAGCGCCACATAAACATTCATCTTTCCCCCGAGATCATGGGGGGCGTATACGCGAACTTCGCGAACGTGAGCCACTCCGACTACGAGTTCACGGTCACCTTTGCGAGGGTCGATCATGAGGTCGAGTCCGAGGAGGTTCCCGGCGTGGTCGTCTCGCGCGTGAACCTCTCACCGCGCTTCATGCGCGAGCTGATCGATGCGATGGAGGACAACTACTCGAAGTGGCGCACCCGTGAGGGCATCAAGAACCTGCCCGAGTACGGCGGCACCGAGGCCGGGGGAGCCGACGAGTAGTGGCGCGTGCGTGCGCCCTTGGGGAGCGCGCTCGGGCTTGTTCGCACTTCCCACGCTCCATTGGAGACGTGGGGACCGATGGAGGATCTTTGGAGGATGAAGGTCGCGGTCGTCTCGGATATACACTCAAACCGTCAGGCCTTTGAAGCCGTACTCGAGGCGGTCGCCGACAGCGAGGCCACCGAGCTGTGGTGTCTTGGCGACATCGTCGGCTACGGCGCCGACCCGGACGCATGCGTGGAGCTCGTACGGCGCCACGTCGCGGTGTGCCTGGCCGGAAATCACGACATTGCGGTCACGGGCGAGCTGCCGCTGGATGAGTTCACGCGCGGGGCCGGCCTCGCGGCACAGTGGACGCGCGAAGTGATCGCGCCGAGGAACCTCTCGTTCTTGGCCGACCTGCAACCGCAGGGCGAGGAGGGCCAAGTCGGGCTGTACCATGCAAGCCCGCGCGATCCGGTCTGGGAGTACGTGCTCTCGGCGCTGCTGGCCGAGCTGTGCCTCGATGCGCAGGCACGCCGTGTGTGCCTGATCGGACACTCACATGTCGCCTCGTCTTTCGTGCGCTACGAGGGCGAACCGGCCACCGGAGAACCGCGCCGGGAGGGAACCGATTTGGACATATCGACCGGAGAGTGGCTGCTGAACCCAGGCAGCGTCGGCCAGCCCCGTGACGGCGACCCGCGCGCTGCCTGGTTGCTGCTAGACCTAGCCGGGCAAGGAGTCTCATATCGGCGCACTCCCTATGACGTCGCGGGCGCCGCCGCAGCGATCCGAGCGGCGCGCCTGCCAGACTCCCTGGCCGAGCGCTTGGAGTACGGTCAATGAACATACGAATCCTCATCCGCATGGTCCCCGCGGCGTTGCTTGGTATGGCCGCGGCCGTGCTCGTATCTTGCGGCGGCTCGGGCAAGGGGCTGATCCCCTCTGCCAACGCCGGCCCTTTGCAAAGCGACTTCGAAGCGGTCGCCCGGGCCGCGGGAGCGGGCAAGGGCAGCTGCGCTCAAACAGAATCGGCGCTCGGCCAGACCGAGCAGGATTTCTTGAAGCTCCCAGCAACGGTTGACAAGGGCCTGCACGCACGTCTACAGCTCGGCATCGAAAACCTCCGCACGCAGGCATTGGCGATGTGTGAGCAGCCGGCGGAAACCTCGACCACAGGCACGCAGACCACGTCCACAACCACAACTTCGACCGGTACCGAAACGACGCCTACAACGACAACGAACACGACCACCACGCCGACGACCACGCCGACTACCCCGACCACGACCGCGCCACCAAGCCAAAGTGGCGGCACCGAAGCGCGTGAAGCGGAAGAAAGCCAGGGCGAAGGCAAAGGCAAAGATAACGGCAAAGGTGAAGGCGAAGGCAAGGGCAAAGCAGAAGGCGAAGGCCACGATGGAGCGGGCGTCGGCGGGGCGAGCGCGGGAGGCGCCCAGTGAGCGAGCACCTTGAAGGACACACCCCGCGGGGCGCACCCCAAGGGGCACAGGCAGGCAGGCTGGAGATCGCCGGGCGCTACCAGCTAAAGGACAGGCTCGGCTTCGGCGGCATGTCGCAAGTGCATCTCGCCTTCGACAAGCGCCTGGAGCGCCAGGTGGCGGTCAAGCTGCTGGCCGAGCACCTCGCCGAGGATCCCACATTCGTCTCGCGCTTCCAGCGCGAGGCCCAGGCCGCGGCACGCTTGATCCATCCCAATATCGTGCAAGTGTTCGACTCCGGCCAGGACGAGCGCACCGGGCAGTATTTCATCGTGATGGAGTACATCGAGGGGCAATCGTGCGCGGAGATCCTGCGCGACGACGGCTGGGTCGAGGTCGACGAAGCGGTGGCGATCATCGAACAGGCGTGTGAGGGCCTGCATTACGCGCACCGCCACGGGGTGGTGCACCGCGACGTCAAGCCCGGCAACCTGTTGCGCTCGCGCGACGGGGAGGTAAAGCTCGCCGATTTCGGCATCGCCAAGGCGACCGAACAGTCGAGCATCACCCAGGTAGGCTCCGTGCTCGGCACCGCCGCCTACCTCGCGCCCGAGCAGGCCCGCGGGGAGGAGGCCGGCCCACGCGCGGACCTATACGCGCTTGGCGTGGTCACCTACCAGCTGATCTCCGGCCGCCTGCCTTATGAGGCCGCCTCGCTGACCGAGCTGGCGCTCAAACAGCAGCAGGAAGAGCCCGCGATGCTCGATTCGCTCGTGGCGGCCGTCACGCCCGAGCTGGCCGAGGCGGTGGCGCTCGCGCTCGCGCTCGACCCGCGCGACCGCTATGAGAGCGCGCGCGAGATGGGACGCGCGATCAACGACGGTGCGCTTGGCATCTCCCCCACTGAGCACAGTCGGCCCTCACACCAAGCCACCCACGCAACTGAGACCACAAGCGTGCTGGCGAGCGCCACCCGGGCGCACGAGAGCTCGAGTCCGCGCGGAGGCGCGGTCGTTCCCCGCCAGCCTCGCAGAGGACCCGCGCGCACCCCTCCCCCGATCGCCGCAAGCGCCGCTCCCCAGCGCCGCTCGGGCGCCAGACGCCTTGCGACCTTGCTGGTCGCACTGCTTGCCCTCGGCGGCGTGATCGCCGCGATCGTCGTTCTGAGCACCCCGGAACCGACGACGATCAAGCTACGCAACGTCGTCTACGAAGACGCCAAAGAATCGGCCGAAGCGCTCAAGCAGCTGGTCGAACAGAACACGAAGTAGACAGAAAGGCAGGGGGCCCGCTTGCGCAGACCCCCGGTAAGAACTACCGCCCTTTCGAGCGAGACGACTGTCACCCGTGTCCGCAGGCTAGCAGCTACCGCCCGTCGCCTTTCAACCGATGGCTCCGGCGGCCGGACTCGAACCGGCACCTAACGGGTGACAGCCGTCCGTGTTGTCTTTACACCACACCGGAACACAATCGTCAGCGTACTCATTGCTTGGGACGGTACTCGATGCGGCGTAGCGAATTCGCTACATCAATCAGCCGCCCATCGACTATCGCCTGACGTAGGTCGGCCATGAGGCGCGCCAGAAATGCAAGGTTATGTTCGGTGAGCAGGCGCATCCCGGTGAGCTCGCTGGAACGCACCAAGTAGGAGAGGTAGGCGCGCGAGAGTCCCCGCGTGCAGGCATGGCAGGCGCAGTCCTCCATCAAGGGCTCCTCGGATTCGCGCCATACGCTTTTCGTGAGATCCACTCGCCAGCGATTTTCGGGATCGTGAACGAGTGCGGTGCCGTGGCGCCCCAAGCGCGTGGGCATCGCGCAGTCGAACGTGTCGATCCCGAGCTCCACGCCTCGTATCAGGTCGTCCACCTCGCCGATCCCAAGCAGGTGGCGCGGCAACCGCTCGTACTCGCCGCCGAGCTCGGCCAGCGCATAGCCTACGACCTCGTACATCTGCGCCTTCTCGGCGCCGAGCGAACCGCCGATCGCGATCCCGTCGCAGCCGCTGGCGGCGACGACGCGAGCCGAGGCGCGGCGCATGTCCTCGTAGACACCCCTTGCACGATCCCGTACACGAGCTGGCCCTCAGGCCCGCTCTCCCCGTGCCAGGCCAGGCAGCGCTCCAGCCAGCGGTGGGTAC
>DATMPT010000114.1:0-5250 GCA_035567355.1 Solirubrobacteraceae bacterium | reverse complement strand
CCCGCTGGCGGCTCTGAGCGCTCGCACCGCGGGCGCGGGCCCCGTCACCCGAACAGTGGAACCGCTTATGCCGATGAGCGACCCACCAGCCCACACCCGGCTGCGGGCCGTCGTGAACGCTTCTTTACGCCATGAGCGGTGCGAGAAATCCGCGGGCGGATCGCCGCGATCGTCGGAGCGACGATGATGAGCTGCGGTCCTTTGACAGCCGATCGTGCACGCCGAGCAGATCGAGAGCCAGCTCGTGCATCACCGGGTTCGCACCCAACCCGACATCCGCGAAGAGATCCTGCGCCGGCTCCAAGCGACACCGGACCGGAGACCAGCGAGACCGCCAAGCGCCGCATGGCACTCGAGGAGCGCCCGCGCCGGATGCGCGACCCCTACGAACTCGGGGACCGGCAGCGCCCCGAGTACGTGGCCCGGCGCGACGCCGTCAACGCCGAACTGGCAGCACTTGCCCCAGGCCCGATCCCCGACCTCGACCAGGCCCGCAAGGTGCTCGACGACTTCTCGATCTTCTGGGCCCGCGAGACCGACCCCGCCGCCAAGCGTCGCGCTCATCTTCGAGCGCGTATGGCTCGACGACCAGCGCGTCGTCGCGGTGCGGCCCAAGGCCCCGTTCGCCCCGTTCTTCGAAGGCCAAGCCGGGCACGAACGCGACCGCGAACCAGCCGCAACAGGGTGTGTAAATAGCGGGAGCGACGGGGGTCGGGGCCGGAGCTGGCCCCCGGACAAGTGCGAGATCGAGGTCTGGGCGGAGCCGCTGACCTATCCGTCGCTACTACTCGTCGGCAGACTGCCGCTAAGCTGAGAGCGGCTAGATCTTGGTGCCACCGCCGAAGCCGGTGATCCGGCACTCGTAGCCGACGCTGACCATGATCCCGCCTGCGCCGGGCAGGCGGGAGTCGGTCGCGGAGGCAAGTGGCGTGGTCTGCCAGACGCCGCCGGGGCCGTGCCACGCGCTGATCGTGCTGCCGACGCACGAGAGCCCCCACTTGTCGCCCGGGGAGACCTTCGGGTAAAACCAGTTAGTCAGCGGAATGGGGTTAGAGTTCCCGTTCACGCAACAGTAGAGCCGCGCGTGGTTAGAGCTGAAGATCTGAAAGAGATAGCCGGATACTGTGTTTGCGAGAGCCGAGTTCTGCGTTCGCGCGTACAGCGTGATGTCCATTCGCGTGCCGAGGGCGAGCGCCGAGGTCGTGCAGTAGATCTCGCAGTCAGGCCCCACCCTGGCGATCGAACCTCCAGGCGCCCAGATGTCAGCACCGATGTCCCACGGCGCGCGTCCGGCACGCTCGTTGATGATCGCCAGCTGCTTGTGGCCCTCCTGCGCGCCGATCCAGTTCGGTCCCAGCGTCGGCGCGTTGGGTCGGGTGAAGGTGTCGAGCACCGGCGTGGTCGGAAACGTGTTGGCAGCGGTAGCCAGTTCGGGCCATCCGAGCGCCGAGCCTGCAACGAGCCCGGCCAATCCAGCAGTGGCGCCGATGAACTGACGGCGCGACAACGCCCGTTCCACTTGTTCTGCGCCTGCCATCGGACCGCCCACCCTTTGTGATCGACAGCACGAACCTACTAGCTCTGACTTTAGCGCATCAGGTCAAGGTGCGCTGGTGGAAAGCATTCGACGAGGCTCGCTCCCGGGCGGTGCTAGGCGACATCAGGCGCAGTACGTTATGCGTCGGCAGGCCGTGCAAGATGAGCTAGAGCGCCTGGCGCCGCCAGCCGATCCGCAGCTCAGCGAAGCCGAGGAAGTGCTTGGGGACTTCGCAAGCTTCTGGGAGCGCGAGCACGCCCCAGCGGAGCGTCATCGCCTACTAGCAACGCTCTTTGAGCATCTGGCAGGACGGCGGTCAGATCGTGTACGTGAAACCACGATCCAACTTCGCGCCTATTTCGTCGCAATGGCCGAAAGCCTTGAAAAGCAAACGGATTAAACGTTGTCAAAAGCGGGAGCGACGGGGGTCGGGGCCGGGGTTGGCCCCCGGCAGACTGCGAGATCGAGGTCTGGACAAAGCCGCCGACCCCGTCGGGGCTATCCGGCGCTACCACTCGCGGACAGACTGTCGCTAAGCTGGCGACATGACGACAAAGGAAAAGTTGCGAGCGCAGCTTGAGGAGCTTTCCGAGCAAGAGGCGGAGCACGCGCAGATCATCGTTAGGCGCCCTGAGCCCGACGTGGTCGGACTCCCTGACGGGTGGGGCGAGACGCTGACCGGCGAGCCGATGCCGAACGTCGTCGCCGCCGTGCGTCGTGTGCGCGACGAGCACTGAGCATGCTTGTCGTTGACGCGAACGTAGTCGTCGAGGTCACCCTCGAGCGATTCGGCGTGACGGCGCTTGACGCTCTCGGCGACGAGCAACTGGTCGCGCCATGGCTGCTTTGGAGCGAGGTCCCGGCGGCGCTCAGCGCGATGGTCTTCCGCGCCGAGATATCACGCGAGCTGGGCGAGTCTGCACTCGCGCGCCTTGAGACGATCAAGGTCGAGCCGCTCCATCCCGATGGCCTGATCACCGAGGCATGGCGCATCGCCAAGGAGCGCGGATGGGCGAAGACATACGACGCCGAGTATCTCGCTCTGGCCCGGTTGCTCGGCTGCCGCCTCGTGACGCTCGATGGTCCGTTGTGGCGCGCCACCAGAAACCTCGGGTACGTCGTGACACCGGAGGAACTCAAGCCCCCAACGGGGGAGACCTCTTCAGCATCCGAAGCATCCTCACCAGGGGACGGAGCCACCGAATCTGCGTAGCGCGCGGGACCGAGACGACGAGTTCTCGGGCGCGTACGACTGCGTCAACTCGACGACCCCGACCCATCGGGCAGGGTTTGAGTGAGCATCCCGGCTGCCTCAAGTATCTTGATCGTGACCAAGACTGGGTTGTCCCGATACTGCTTATGCGAGACAGCCATCCGGACGCTACCAACAACTCATCGAGGCCGAAAACTCTGATCGGACTGCCGCCGGCCCTCATCCTCCGTGCCCACGCACGGATCTCCTTCTCGTGCGTCCCCTTTAGAGGCGCGGCAAACCGACCGACTTACAGTCGCAACTCGACCTGACTCGTGCGGTAGCCATAGACCGCCCGGCTGGTCTGGAGCGCAAACGGGAAACTTGACCCAAGACGACACGACGAGCCCTTCCGCTTCAAGAGCAACCGCGACATACGACTCAACGCCTCCACGTTGCCGAGCCTACGCCCTCCAGCGGGGAGATGTCGCGTCGGATCGAGCCACGCTCGGCGATCTCACTGCCTCGCCGACAATGACCTTGAGGTAGAAGGCTCCCGCATCATTGGATAACTGCTCTCCGTAGCTTCGGGTCGAGGCTCCAACCGGTGTCCGGTTCGGCTTGGCCCCTTCGGAGGCGGCAAGATCGAGGTCTGGGCAGAGCCGCTGGAGACGTCGGGTTCACACTGAGCAGTTTCCCGTCCAAGCCCCTGGCGCACCCGAGTGACTGCGAGCTGACTTCAGAGGAGTCTGCCGAGTTGTGGCGCGAGCACGAGCCGCTGATGTGCGTCCGACGAACGATTAGGTCTGGGGTCGAGTAGACCACGACTCAGGAGGAATTCTGTTGACTTGTGCTAGGCACTTCTTGTTCCAGGAGCACGGCCGAGGATCAGCCGAACCCACTCCTCATACTCCTCCCCAAGCTTGCGGTCCTCGACAACAGTCTTACGCATCCGCTTCTCAAGCGAATCAGCTGGCAGAGCTATCAGGAGTTCCATAAGCTCCGTGACTGCCTGGTCGCGCCTAGTAGACCGGATGCCCTTTGATCCCATGGCCTGGGCGAAGGCGCGCATCGCAGCGATAGTTGGCAATAGTTCACGTTCGCGCAGCTTAAGCCAGATGCCCTCAAGTAGATCCGCCCTCGCGGTGTCCTCAAGCCGGACGCGCGTTAGAGCCTCACGTATACGGGGGGTCGGCCCCGGTCGCTTCGCGCGACGCTGTGGGGACTTACGACGCGTCTGGCTCACTGACGCCAGCTCAAGCAGAAGTGTATGGACTTGCTTTCGTCGCTCTTCGTTTTCAAGCCATCCGGCCAGTCGTTCCCAATCACTAGGTCGATACCTACTCGCTAGGTTGGCGAGATCACGCAGCAGTTTTTGGTTGAGATCGGTCATGCCGTCAAACGATCGTAGAACTCTTCGCCTACTGCGTTGAAGTCTGCGATCTTCGTTCCCCGCGCGTAGTCGGTTAGGAAGATCGGCTTGCCGAGTCGCGAGCCCTTTGGGTAGGAGTCGGAATAGGAAACCTCGTGGCGAAACACATACCAGCCTTCCTGCTTAGCGATATTTCTTACAAATGCACGGGACCTATCGTGCTCGAGCTTTTCCATAGCAGCATTGAAAACAATCCCGAGAACGCTTACCTTCTTCTTCTTGTGACTCCTTTTGAACTCCTCTAGAGAACTTACGATGAGCGGCAGTCCTATGGTGGAGAGGAACTCTGGCTTGACTGGTATGAGGATCGAGTCGCTAGCCAGATACGCGGCAGTGGTGAGGATCGACTCTGTGGGCGCACAGTCGATGAGTATCAGATCATATGACGCTTGGACTTCCGCTAGGAAGTTGCTCAGAAGATACTCCTTACCGGTCGGATTCTTCAACGTAAACGAAAGCTGTAGCGATGATGGCAGCAGGTCTATCGCACTGCCATCGTCCCAAGAACGAACGCGGGCGATGACGTTGTCGGGACTTACGTCAATCCTAGAACCATCCGAAGCATTCACAAGGGTGCTTTGCTCAAGGATGTCAAGGACTGTTCCCTTCTTCGCGTCGAGATGGGTCTCGTATGCCTTGGTGCCAAGCACATACTGGCTGAGGTTAAACTGCGGATCGAGATCGACAAGCAGGACACGATAGTCCTTCGCGTACGCACAAAACCAGCCTAGATTTGCAGCGAGGGTGGACTTGCCCACGCCTCCCTTCATGTTCATCAGCGCTACCGTCGTGCCCGCTCGTTGAGTCTGGTCGGTTGGCTGGGCCTCAACGGGATCGGTCACGATCACCCCGTTGAGCTTCGCCCACTCGACGATCACCTCGCGACTCCAGATTGGGCCGCTCTTTAGCTCGGCAAGTGGTTGCGGGAAGGCTTGGCGGCGTTGCCGCCAGTTGCCTACGGTTTGGCGAGAGATGCCGAGCAGATCAGCCACCTCCGACAGACCGAGAAGCTTCGATCCGTCTTCGTCAGACACTGGGCGCTCTCCTTGGTGTGTACGCTGGCATCAAACTTGATAGTATCACGACAGC
>DATMPT010000113.1:0-7199 GCA_035567355.1 Solirubrobacteraceae bacterium | reverse complement strand
CGTGCTCGGGGTGCACACTCGCGACAAGCCTATGCACGACGTCGACCTCGGTCTCGTGGCGACTCAGACGAGCGGGCTGACCGGCGCCGACTTGGCCAACATCTGCAACGAGGCGGCGATCTTCGCGGCACGGCGCGGCGGCAACGCCATCACCGGTGCCGACTTCGACCACGCCTTGGAGCGCGTGATCGCCGGGGTGCAGTCCCACCGGGTGCTCAACAGCCACGAGAAGCGCGTGGTGGCCTTCCACGAGGCCGGCCACGCGCTCTGTGGCGAGCTCTTGCCGTCGGTCGACCGTGTGCACCGGATCTCGATCGTGCCGCGCGGACGCGCACTCGGCTACACCTTGAACCTGCCTGCCGAGGACCGCTACCTGAAGACGCGGGAGGAGCTGTTGGACTACATGACGGTGCTGCTCGGCGGGCGCGTGGCCGAGCAGGTCGTCTTCGGCGCGATCACCACGGGCGCCTCCGACGACCTCAAGCGCGTGGCCGATATCGCGCACTCGATGGTGCACGACTACGCGATGGGCAGCGCCGGCGTGGGGCGCACACCCGACGGGGACGTGCGCCTGTCGGAGACGACCTTGCGCCTGCGCGACGAGGAGCGCAGGGACCTGGTCGAGGAAGCGCGCCGCGCCGCGCGCAAGTTGATCGTCGCGCATCGCGCCCAACTCGAGGCGCTGGCGGCGGAGCTGCTCTCAAACGAGGTGCTCGACCGCGAGGGGATCGACCGGGTGATGGCCGGCGTGCCACGCCTGGAACGCAGACCCGGCATGGGGCTGCGCGTGGCCGCTTCGGTGCCGGCGGATGTGCCGAGCGGCGTGCCTGCGACCCCAGCCCCCAGGGCACCCGCCCGCATGCCCGCGACGGCGCCGCCACGCTCGCCCGAGAGCACCTGAAGGCGATTGCCCGAAGCCGGAGGCATTTTGTCTCGGGTCAGCTCACTAGACTGCCGGGAGTGTTCAACCGGATCGACCACATCGGCGTGGCTGTCGAGGACATCGAGGCGTCGCTCGCGCTCTACCGGGACGCCTTTGGGATGGCCGTCGCCCATCGCGAGATCGTCGAGGAGCAGGGCGTTGAGGCCGTCCTGCTCGACGTCGGCGAGAACCACGTCGAGCTGCTGGCGCCGCTCGGCGAGGACACGCCCGTGGGCAAGTTTCTGGCCAAGCGCGGCCCCGGCTTGCACCATGTCGCCTACCAGGTGTCGGACATCGAGGCGGTCTTGGCGGCCATGAACGAGGCCGGCCAGCCCTTGATCGACAGGACCCCGCGCGTTGGCATCCGTGGCGCCCTGGTTGCGTTTCTGGAGCCCAAGGGCACCGGGCGGGTGCTCACCGAGCTAGTTCAACCGGTGGAGGTTCACTGATGGCCCAGCAGCACAGGCGTGTGAGCGTCGGCTTCCAAGGGGGGCAGGTGCTCTCCTTGCGCGTAACCGACGAACAGCTCGAGGTGCTCTACAAGTCGCTCGGCGATGGCGGCTGGCACGAACTCGAAACCGAGGAGGGGCCTGTGCGGCTGTACCTCGGCCAGGTCGTATACGTCCGCATCGAGGACAGCGACCTCCGCGTAGGTTTTTCTGTTTAGGCGTCGCTCGTGAGCACGCGCATCGGCATCGTCGGGCTGCCCAATGCGGGTAAGTCCTCGCTCTTCAATGCGCTCACCAAGGCGGGGGCCGAGGCGGCCAACTATCCCTTCACCACGATCGAGCCCAACGTGGCGGTCGTGCCGGTCTTCGACGAGCGGCTCGTCGAGGTCTCGGCCACCGTCGGCGCCTCGGAGATCGTGTGGGACACGATCGACTTCCACGACATCGCGGGCCTCGTCGCCGGCGCCCACAAAGGCGAGGGACTCGGCAACCGCTTCCTGGCCAACATTCGTGAGACCCACGCGATCGTGCATGTGGTCAGGGCACACACCGACGAGAACGTGATCCACCCAGAGGGACGTGTCGACCCGCTCGCCGACATCGAGACGGTCGAGACCGAGCTGGTCCTGGCCGATCTGGAGCAGGCCGAGCGGCGCGTCGATCGAGTCGCCAAGCAGGCAAAGGGGGGAGACAGAGTCGCGGTCGCAGAGGAGGCGTGGCTGCGCGAGGTGATCGGCGAGCTGCAAGCCGGCCGGCCCGCGCGCGGCGTGCCCGCGCCGGAGGATGTCCCGCACGCGCTACGAGACCTGGGTGCGCTTACCGCTAAGCCCGTCTTGTTCGTCGTGAACGTGGACGAGGGCTCGGAGGAGGTACCCGCTGCCGTGGCCCAGCACGCCGCCGGCGAGGGCGCGGGCGTGGTGGCGGTCAGCTCGCGGATCGAGTCCGAGCTCGCGGAGCTCGAGGAGGAGGAAGCCTCCCTCATGCGGGACGAGCTAGGCGTCTCGGAATCGAGCCTGCAGCGGATCGTGCGCGGCGCCTTCTCCCTTCTGCACCTGATCGCCTTCTTCACCGCCGGCGAGGCCAAGCCCGCGCAGTCCTGGCACCTGCGCGACGGGCTCACCGCCTGGCACGCCGCGGGGCAGATCCACTCGGACATCCAGAAGGGCTTCGTGCGCGCGGAAGTCGTGGGCTGGCGCGAACTGGTCGACGCGGGTGGCTATGCCGGTGCGCGCGACCGCGGCACCCTGCGCCTGGAGGGCCGCGACTACGCGATGCGCGACGGGGACATCATCACGGTCAAGTTCACGCCCTAGCGATCCGCTGACACGCCAGGCGGTGTCCTCGGCCACTCGCGTGCTCATACGCCACGTGGGGTGGGCGGGCCTTCAATCACTGCCTGGCTTGGTCATCGGCCCGCTAGGCGCTGGCGGCCAGGCGCTCGGCCAGGCGGGTCATCCCGATCCCTTGAGCGGCTGCTGCGCCTCCCGTGAAGTCTGTTGGCCTGTCGGGCGGTCGCTCCACATCGATCTCGACAAGGGTCGCGACGCGCTTGAACGTGCGCAGCAAGTCCGCGTTTTCATGTAGCGCGCTTGCCACGCGCGGTCTCAGCTCGCCGAGGTTTGCCTCGGCGCACTGTCGCTCGGCCCGCTGCAGCAACGCCTCCAGAGTTCCGTAGGTCCGCAGCAAGGCGGCCGCCGTCTTGGCGCCGATCCCGGGCGCTCCGGGAATCCCGTCGGAGGGATCTCCGCGCAGGGCGATGAAGTCGGGCACCTGCTCGGGCAAGATGCCGTAGCGCTCCACGACCTGCTCCGGACCGAGCACAACGCACGCCCCTCCCTTCCCCAAATCCAAGACCGCCACCCGCTCGCCGACCGCCTGATAGAGGTCCCGGTCGGCGGTGAGCAGCAATGCCCGTCCGCCCGCTTGCGCCTCCGCGCGCGCGTGTGAGCCCATCGCGTCGTCGGCCTCCAGCTCCTGAGCGTCCGTGACGGTCCAGCCGAAGCTCGCGAGCAGAGCTGGGGCCTTGTGCCACTGCTCGGCCAACTCGTCTGGCATCGGGTCGCGGTGGGCGTGGTAGGTGGGATAGGCCTTCACCCGGTAGCGCGCCTCCTCCGCTCCGAAGCAAGCCACGACCGCCCGCGGCGGCTGGGCTTCGATCGCCGCCAGCAGCGCGTTGACCGTCCCAAGCAGCGCGTTCACAGGGCGCCCGTCGGCGCCCTTGATCGATTTGGGCAGCGAGAAGTAGGCACGGTACAAGAGCCATGGCACGTCGGCGATCAGCAGGGGCGCCTCCACCTGCGCAAGGGTATGGCCTCTGAAGGATCGCGGTCTCCGTGCTGCGGTCGTGGCGTGGCGATTGTGGCCTGCGTGCCGTCGCCTTCGCCAGATTCGGGCGCTATCCGGCCGCGACGCCGCCCTGATCGCTGACGCCGGTGGGCTGGTATGTCGCCGGAGCCCCGGCCGCGGCCGCCGAGCCGCCAGCGCGTCCCACACGTTGCGGGGAGCTGGTCACGCTCGCCGGTTGAGCGGCGGGCGCGGTGGCGGGGGCGCTCATAGGGCCGCTCATGTCCGGCTCCCTGTGGGTGCCGTGAGCGTCGCTGACGCTGAAGTAGGCCCACGTGTCGTACAGCCCCAGTCGAGCTGCCAGTTCCGGACCGCCGATGAGCGCGTGCCCCTTCGAGCCGAGCACCTCCGCCGAGACTATCCGTGGCGAGCTGCCTCGCTTAAGCACCTCGATGCCCTTGAAGGAGCCCTTGACCAGCCCGCTCAGGCGCGCCGTGGCCGAGGTGAAGCTCAGGCTCTGCGTCCAGTGGTGCAGTGGTCCCCCGTCATAGGGGTCGGCGACCCCGACCAGCCACGGCTGCGGAGTGGAGCCGATGAACGAGTCCTGGACGCTCTCGGTGTGTCCGCCCGAGCTGGCAAAGAAGTAGGTGATCGCGGGCTGCCCGCCGTAGGTCACGATCTGGCCCGCGGTGGCGGCCACAGCCGCGTTTGTGCGGGAAGTTTCCGCCGCTTTGCCGCGATAGACCTGTGAGCGGTCGTCTGTATACACGTCGAACTTGCTCCCGCCCGCGTGCGCCGTGATCGCGTAGGTGCGGCTTGCCACGGCCTGTGCCTCCAGCGCGGCCATCGGCCAGCCGGCCGGCACCTCGGCTGAGACCACCCCGCGCACATAGCTTTCGAGCGGGACGCCCTTCACCTTGGAGCCGATCAAGACCTTCACCACGGTGTTCGTGGGTGCCTGTCCGAGCGCCGTGCCGGTGTAGTAGTGGCCGAGGATCGCTGTGTAGGACCAGCCGCGTTCGGCGTACCCGAGCGCTCCGTCCTGGCTCATCCCGACACCATGGCCGTCGCCCGCGCCGTCGATCACCAAAGTTGATCCCTGGGCGGGCCCAGCGCACAGCATGAGACACGCGATCGCGATCAGGGTAATGCGTCGGATGGCACACTCCACCTAAGTCGAATCGGATCGATCGTCCCCAAGCATGAATTCCGCAAGCCGAGAGGAGCCTCAGATGGTGGCCGAGCAGGCGGTACTTGACCAGGTCCGCAAGGATCTGTACATCGGCGGGCAGTGGCGCCCGGCATCCGGCGGGGAAACGCTCCCCGTGGAGGATCCGGCGACAGGGCAGGCGCTGGTCGAGGTGGCCGACGCCACTCCTGAGGACGCGCTCGCGGCGCTCGGCGCGGCCGCCGAGGCCCAGGCTGCATGGGCCGCCACCGCGCCGCGCGAGCGCGGAGAGATCTTGCGCCGCGCCTACGAGCTCCTGCTTGTGAGGGCTGAGGAGCTGGCGCTCGTGATGACGCTCGAGATGGGCAAGGCCTTGGGAGAATCGCGCGCCGAGCTCACCTATGCGGCCGAGTTCTTGCGCTGGTTCTCCGAGGAGGCTGTGCGTGTTCACGGGCGTTACATGACCAACACCACCGGGGCCGGGCGGATTCTCACGATGCGCCAGCCGGTCGGTCCGTGTGTGTTCGTCACACCCTGGAACTTCCCCACGGCGATGGGCACGCGCAAGATCGCCCCGGCGATCGCAGCGGGCTGCACGATGGTGGTCAAGCCGGCCCAGCAGACGCCGCTCTCGATGCTCGCGCTTGCCAGCTTGCTGGAGGAGGCCGGGCTGCCAGGCGGCGTGCTCAATGTCATCACAGCCCGCCACGCGGGCGCGGTGATAGAGCCACTCCTGAAGGACCCCCGTACGCGCAAGCTCTCGTTCACCGGCTCCACAGAGGTCGGCCGGACGCTGATCGCCCAGTCGGCCGGGCAGATCCTGCGCGTCTCGATGGAGTTGGGCGGTAACGCCCCGTTCATCGTCTTCGAGGACGCCGACCTCGACGCCGCCGTCGAGGGTGCGCTGGTGGCCAAGCTGCGTAACGTCGGCGAGGCCTGCACGGCCGCCAACCGCTTTCACGTGCACGAGACGATCGCCGGGGAGTTTGCGCGACGGATGGCTGAGCGCATGGAGAGCTTGAAGACGGGGCGCGGCACCGAGCCCGGCGTCGATCTCGGGCCGTTGATCGACGATCGCCAGCGCGGGATCGTCGAGGAGCTCGTGCGTGACGCGCTCGACAACGGCGCCGAGCTGCTGTGTGGCGGCGAGCGCGTGCCCGGCCCCGGTTATTTCTACAAGCCCACCGTGCTCGCCGGTGTGCCTGCCGGTGCACGGGTCCTGAGGGAGGAGGTCTTCGGACCGGTTGCGCCAATCGCCAGCTTCTCCACCGAGGAGGAGGCGGTGCAGGCCGCCAACGCGACCGAGTACGGGCTCGTGGCCTATCTCTACACGCGCGACCTGGCGCGCACGCTCCGTCTCAGCGAGGCGATCGAGGCCGGCATGGTCGGCGTCAACCAGGGCATCGTCTCCAATCCCGCCGCCCCCTTCGGCGGCGTGAAGCAGTCTGGTTTCGGCCGCGAGGGCGGCTTCGAGGGCATCGGCGAGTACCTCGAGACCAAGTACGTCGCTCTGTCCGTATAAAGTCGAGGCAGAAGCCGAAGATTCGAGCTGATTCGTGTAGCTCGGCTTCGGGTAGCTCAAGCGGAGGGCGATATCGGTCGAATAGACGAAGAGCGTAAGAACGGAGTGCTTTTCGTGCGTGGAGTCACAAAGGTTGGCTTGGAACGGTCCACCCCACGTGGGGTGGCGCTCGCGCATGGCCATGCGGGGGGCCGCTCGCCCCAGGACGGAGTTGAGCCCAGCTCCTCTCCGCGCAAGCTACGCGCGCTGCTCGGCGGCTCGGCGACGGGCGAGCCCGCGCGTTCGCAAGGACCGGCTCCCGGCGCCCCCGAGGGACGGCGCCCGCGCCGGCGCCCGCCATGGCAGAAGGCCTCGCTGCTGAGCTTGGCGGCGCTTGTAGCGGTAGCGGCGTTGGCGATTGGCGGACCGCTCCTCACGGCGCTCGGCGCGCTGGTGCTCGCCTCGGTCGCGGCGGTATCTGGCTGGCTGCTCGGCGACGACCGTCG
The DNA here is from genome assembly GCA_035567355.1 of Solirubrobacteraceae bacterium. Taxonomy (GTDB): domain Bacteria; phylum Actinomycetota; class Thermoleophilia; order Solirubrobacterales; family Solirubrobacteraceae; genus Palsa-744. The sequence continues at coordinate 370 of DATMPT010000113.1, read as the reverse complement.
CCAGGCGCTCCAGCTGGAGGTCGACGAACGCAACGACGATCTGCGCCGTGCGCTCTCGGAGCTCGAGATCGCACAGGCCGAGACGGTGCGCCGCCTCTCGATGGCGGTCGAGTTTCGCGACGAGGACACCGGTGCGCACATCGAGCGCATCGGACGCTTCTCCACGCTCCTGGCCGAAGCGATCGGCATGAGCTCTGAGTTCTGCCGTCGCATCGGGCACGCCGCGCCCCTACACGACGTCGGCAAGGTCGCGATCCCCGACGCCATCCTCTTGAAGCCAGGTGCGCTCACAGACGAGGAGCGCGCGATCGTGCAGACCCACGCCGAGGAGGGCCATCGCCTGCTGCGCGGCTCGTCTTCCTCGATCCTC
>DATMPT010000112.1:0-7163 GCA_035567355.1 Solirubrobacteraceae bacterium | reverse complement strand
AGCGCGCCCGCGAGGCGGCCGAGGGCATCGGCGAGATCGTGTGGGCGGGCTTGAACCCGGCACCTGAGACACCCTTGAACGTGGAGATAGGCCCGCACCGCCGGTTCGTGGGCATCGCGGCGCAGCTGGATGACTTCAAGCTCGTCAAGAACGCTTTCGGCGGTACCGTCAACGACGTGGTGCTCGCGGTCGTGACGGGCGCCCTGCGCTCGTTCCTGATCGAGAGGGGGATCCGTACCGAGGGCATGGAGATGAGAGCGCTCGTACCGGTGTCGGTCAGGACCGTGGGAGAACGTCACGAGGGCGGCAACAGGATCGTCGTGATGAGGGGGCCGCTGCCGGTCTACGTCGCGGACCCGCTGCAGCGCCTGCGCTTCGTGAGCCACGCGATGGATGGCCTGAAGGAGTCAAAGCAGGCGCTCGGCGCAGAGGTGATCGCGGGCGCCCAGAACTTCGCGCCGCCCACGATCCTGGCGCAGGCCTCGCGCCTGAACTTCTCGACAAGGCTGTTCAACCTGATCGTGACCAACGTGCCCGGGCCCCAGTTCCCGTTGTACGTGCTGGGGCGCCGCATGGAGCGCGTGTTCCCGGTGGCGTTTCTACCCGAAAACCACGCCTTGGCGGTGGCGATCATGTCCTATGCGGGCGAGATGAACTTCGGCCTGCTCGGCGACTTCGACGCTTTGCCGGACATCGAATCGATTGGCGAGAGCATCAAAGCGGAGCTGGCAACCCTCGTGGAGCTGGCTTGTGAACAACAAGAGGCCGCTACTGGCGCCGCTGAGCAAGCTGGGCAAGGACGCACCGACCGCACTGTGCTCGGCACATAAGGGAGGGAGGACACCGGCCCGCGCCGCTCAGCGGCGTCAGTAGCCCAAGGCGAACTTCGCGTCCTCGGACATCTTCTCGGGCGACCACGGAGGCGTGAACACCATCTCCGATTCGACCGACGTGACTCCTTCGAGTTCGCCGACGAACTCTTCGATCTGCTCGGTGACCTGAGGCCCGATCGGGCAGCCGGGGGTGGTCAGCGTAAAGGTGACCTGCACATCGCCGCCGGAGACCTCGACGCCGTAGATCAGCCCCAGCTCGACGAAGTCGAGGCCGAGCTCTGGGTCGATCACGTTCGACAGCGCGTCCATGACGTCATCGACGGTGACCGTGGTTTGGGAGGTCCCAGGCTCGGACATGCCGTTGAGTCTAGCGGTGTGCCCCGCTTCCCAATCCGCGCCTTCCCAATCCGCGCCTTAGTTATAAGAGCCCAGGCGATCCCACTGATACAGCTGGATGCACTCTGAGGCCAGCTCGATCGCCCGCTCTCGCGAGAGGTGGGGAAGGACGGTGTCGAGCGCCTGGTCCTCGGCGACGCCGGCGTCGAAGGCTTCCTCGCCCTTGAAACCGGCGGCGATCTTCAAGGCCTCGCGGCGGTTCTCGCCGAGGCTGGGAAAGACCCCCACGAGAAAGGCCGTGTTGGGAACCGGCTGGCCGACCTCCAGGGAAGCATGCCAGGCGGCAAGCAGGTGCAGGTCGTCCTGGTCGAGGCCGGAGAGCGCGCGCTCGTAGTGGAAGGTGAGCTCTTGGTCGGGCAGGTCGTCGACCCACGCGCGCACGACCTCGCCGAGCAGCTGCCGGCGGGCCTCGCGGCCGACGGAGTCCGCGATCACCCGGATCGCGTCGTGGGGCTCGATGAAGCACAGCGGCATGGCGGCTCCCTTGTCTGGCGGAAAGGAGAACATGACTGAACAAAGCTTAGGCACCAGGGTGGACGGCAAAGCCCAGGCTCGCGGCGCGCATGTATGCCAGCGGCATATACCTGGTTTGAAGGAGGCATGGCGCATAGGCACCCACACTCCGGCACCCAACTTGGACCAGCCCGCACTGGGCGTCAGACTTCGAGCGCCGCCTTGGCCCGTTCCACGGCGTGGGCGTCGTTGGTGTCCTCGGGGAAGCCGAGCGTGACGCGCTCCTCTGAGGCCCAATTCGCCAGCGCAAGGTCCAGCGCTTCGATCGGGGTCGAGAGCACCTCGGCCAAAGCGATGGCGCGCCGTTCGATATGGATCGGATCGCCGATCCCAAACACTCGCTTGGCAGCCGGCGGCGCAGGGTCGGAGGCGATCAAGGACGTGCGTGACCCAAGGTGCAAGGAGTCGGCGCGCAGGTCGTAGAGTCCAAGCCTGCCGAGCGTGATGAGGAGGTCGTAGCGTCCCATGCGCCCGAAGCCGGGAAAGGCGAGCCGCTCGAACACGCGCTCGAAGCGCCGTTGCGGCGTCCACGTCGGCTCCCCAGTGAAGGCGGCCTGTTGGGAGCCCGCGTGCTCGGCAAAGCGGCGGTAGGCGATCAGCGTCTCCGGGCCGCGAGAGGGATCGTGCGAAGTGCGCGGCCCCAGCGGCACGTCCTCGAGCTCGGAGACCGTGCCCGACGCCCAGCTGGAGAGCAGCGCCTGGCGGATGCCGACGAACGACTGCTCGCCCTGCAGCGGCGAGAGGTAGGCGGCCAGGAAGCACATCCAGCTGGCCTGCTCGATGTCATCGAGGTCGCGCGCCTCGGCGTACAGGCTGGGCGGCGCCGCGGTGAGCGTCAGCAGGCGCCCGCTGGCGAAGCCGATCTCGCGCACGAGGCGGCGCGCGTCCTGCGAGGAGTGCAGGCCGGGAACGAGCTCGCAACGGTAACCGTCATCCTCGGAGCGCTGCTCGCGGTGCACGCGCACTTCGGGAGCTCGGCGCGTGGAGCTGCGAGCCGAGACATGCCCAGACACGCCGGCGCCGGCGTGCGTCGTCGCACCCCCGCCCTTGCCGCCCGCGCGCGCGCCGGTGGCGGTCTGGCGCTTGGCCTTCGCCGCTTGGCGCGCCGGCTCGATCCCGGGCACGGTCTCGCGGCATATGGGGCAGCGCTGGATGAAGCGGTTATGGCGGCAGAAGGTTTGTGTCACACATACACGCTAGCGAGCCAGGGGAGCGCTGCCGGAGGATTGATTGGACCCAAGCCCAACGCCAGCCCAAGCCTCGATTCAGCCGCCTGGGCGTGAGTGGGTCGGGCGTACCGCGATGACGCGGAAGGCAATTCTTTGGCCACGCTCATCAGCCAATCGCTGTCGGCGACGCTCGGCTACTCGGGGCCGCGCGCACCACCGGGCATCCGCATTGGGTGTGCGACCCCCACAGGTGAGGCGCTAGGAGACAGGGACCGCCGCGCGCGCCGGCACAGGCAGCGCATAGCCCTGCGCCCGCGCCCGCTCCGCCCCTGCGCGCCGCTCGGCTTCGAGCGCATACAGGTAGTCGTCGAAGTCGACCTGAATCGTGTGACGCTTGGAGGCCACGTAGCGCTTGCGCATCGCGGCCTGGTCTCGCTCGATGTCGACACGCAGATCGGCCGAAGAGGGTAGAGCGTACTCCCCGCGCAGGTGGTCACCCACCCAAGCACTCTGGGTCTCGGCCAGCGGCATGATGGCGCCGAGCGGCTGCAGCAGGCCGATGAAGTAGAGACCATGAATGCCGGGATGAAAGACCCTCCGGAAGAGCTCGATGTGGTTGTCCGGCGCAGCCAGGAAGTCGGCGTCGAAGAAGGGGAAGCTGATCTTGTAGCCGGTGCAGTACACGACCACGTCCGCGTGCACCTCGCTGCCATCGGCGAAGCGCACCTGCTCACCCCCGAGCGAGGCAATGTTCGGCTTCGGCGCGATCGTCCCGTGCGCGATGCGGTCGAGGATGCGCCCCGAGACGGTCGGGTGGGCCTCGCCGAACTTGTGGTCTGGCTTGGGCAACCCGTAGCGCTCGGGCGGGCCGGTGAGGGTCTTGATCGTCTGGTGGATCATGCGCTGGCGGATAGCGAACGGCACGCGCGGGTTGTTGGGGAGCTGGTCGACCGGCTTGCCGAACACGTACTTGGGGATGATCCACGCGCCTTTGCGCGCCGCCAGATAGGTGTTGGCCGCTACGTAGGAGGACTCCACGGCGATGTCCATCGCCGAGTTGCCCATGCCCAGGACGACCACGTCCTTGCCGGCGAAAATCGAGTTATCCACGTAGGCGTGGGCGTGCATCTGGGTCCCCTTGAACGTGTCGGCTCCGGGGAAGGCCGGTTCGGGCCAGCGCGCGTCCCAGTGGTGGCCGTTGGCTACAAGCAGCGCGTCATACGAGCGCATCTCCCCCGTGTCCAGCGTGATCTCCCACACCCCGTCCTCGCGCTTGTGGGCGTGCTCGACGCCGGTCTCGAACGCGATGTGCTCGCGCAGGCCGAAGTGATCGACGTAGTTGTCGAAGTACTCCTTTATGTGGGTGTGGTGCGGGAAGTCCGGATAAGAGGCCGGCATCGGATAGTCCGCGTAGGCCATGCGCTCACGCGAGACGTTGATGAACAGGTCCCTATAGGCAGCCGACATCCCGTTGCGGTTGCCGAACACCCAGTTTCCCCCCACTTGGTCTGACTTATCAAAGCAGTCGAACGGAATACCGCGGTCGAGCAGCGCCTTGGCCGCCGCGATGCCCGAGGAGCCAGCGCCGATGATGCAGGCGCGCGGCAGAGCGCTCCCGGCGCCATCGCCGTTGCTCGAAACCACACGTCCATTGTCGGCGGTGCTGGCCACGCAGCCAGTCTATCGTTCCCGTTCAGAGCCGGGCGAGTACTTCCCGTTCGCGCTTCGATGCAGCCTGCTGACGATCGGCCTCCTCGCGGTTGTGGACGATTCTCTCGTCAACCTCATCGCGGAAGTCGGCGTAGTAGATTCGTCCGATCAAGAAGCTCTGATCTTGGAACTAATCCGATTGATCGACGCGATGCTATGGTACCCGGCGCGGTTGACGGCAGGGTCTCGAACGCAACCAACCACCAGGAGGATCGGCGATGAGCACAGCTTCGGGGCCCCTGGACTCCATCAAGCACATCGTGGTGCTGATGATGGAGAACCGGTCGTTCGACCACATGCTCGGCTATCTCGGAGAGCCGGGTGGCATCGAAGGCGTGGACGGTATCCAGAACGCCCATGCCAACTTCGACGCGGAGGGCAACGAATACAAGCCTTACGCCTATGGTCCCGGCGAGACCGCGTTCCACAAGCCGGGTGAGCCGTTCGACGAAAGCCTCGATCCTTGCCACGCGCCCGACTGCGTTGCCGAACAGCTCTCGGAATTCAACGGCGTGAAGCCTGGCGGGTTCGTGAAGAACTTCATCGAGAAGAACAAGCCCCCGCAGGAGTGGTGGAGACTGCCGATGGGCCACTACACCGCAGATTCGGTGCCCGTGTACGACTTTCTGGCGCGGCAGTTCTGCGTGTGCGACGCCTGGCACAGCTCGATACCGGGCGATACCTGGCCTAACCGCCTCTATTCGCTCGCGGGCAAGGAAGGCCCCAAAGTCCACTTCGGCCTGCTCGAAGAGATAGCAGAGCTCTTCACCGGGAAGACCCCGAGTATCCCGATCTTCGAGGTCGAGGCGTTCACGCGCCAGCTCGGCGACGAGCAGTGGCGCTGGTACTCCGACGACCCCGCCACCTTGCGTGGAGCGGACAAGCGGTACCGCGACTTTGATCACTCCAATCGCGACAACTTCGCCTTCTTTGACCGCAAGCTCGTCGGGGAGATCACGCAGATACTGGAGAGCCCGATCGCCTCGCACTCTAGCTTCATCGATGACGCGGCGACCGGGCGTCTACGCGAGGTGTCGTGGATCGACCCGAACTTCGTCAACCTACACACGCTCGACCCGCTTTCAAACGACGACCACCCACCGTCGGACATCCTCGCCGGCCAGGAGCTCGTACTCGAGCTGTATGACGCCCTAGCGAAGACCGCGGATTGGGAGGACACCCTGCTGGTCGTCTGTTACGACGAGCACGGAGGCTTCTACGACCACGTCAACCCACCGCCGGTGAACGATGGCTCGGCCTACTCAACCTACGGCGTGAGGGTGCCGGCGCTCGTGATCGGCCCGCGGGTCAAGCGTGAGGTGTCACATCAGCTGTTCGACCACACCTCGTTGATAAAGACGATCTTGTTGCGCTTCGCCGCCGACCCGGAGCAGGCGCTCGCGCGAATGCCCGCCCGAGTTCAGGCGGCGCCCGATCTGGGGATGCTTCTGCAAGACGCGCCGCGCAGCGACATCCCGCCCCACGACGACCTGCACGCGGTCATCGACACGTGGCGCAACAGGGCACGCGCGGAACGGCGGGTGAGCGCCGCGGGCGGCCCGTCGAGCGCGGTCGACGGCGCCGGCCATCCGCTCGCCTTGACCCACATTCAGAAGGAATTCGCCTTGTTTGTGGGGGCGCTACGCAAGAAGGGACTCCCCGCCGGGCATCCCTGAGGCGAGCACGAACGTGGCGCCACCTTGATCGGCGGAGGAGCGCTGCGAGCCTATTCGGCGGGAACGCCAGGCCCCACGTGCCGCGGCGGCCCCTCGGGGCCTTCGTCGGCGTCGGCGTGCCCGGCAATGCCGCCGTCCTGTGGTCCCGAGCCGTTGACCGAACCGGCGAGCGTCGGATCGGCGCGCAGGCCCGCCAGGTAGCGGTCCACCATGCGCGCGCACTGGCGACCCTCGTTGATCGCCCACACGATCAGCGACTGTCCGCGACGGGCGTCGCCGGCGGCGAACACGCCATCGACCGAGGTCGTATAGGGCTTGACCGCCTTGACGTTGCCGCGCGGGTCCTTTTCGACACCGAGCTGGTCGAGCAAGGACTGCTCCGGATACAGGAAACCCATCGCCAGCAACACCAGTTGCGCGGGCAGCTCGCGCTCGGAGCCCTCCACCGGCGCGAACGGCGGCGCGGGCTCGGCCTGGGCGATGTGTAGGGCCGCCACTTTTCCGTCGGCATCGCCGGAGAAGTGGGTCGTCGTGACCGAATAGTCCTGCTCCCCCACGCCGGCTGTCCGGGCCTCCTCCATCGCGTAGGAGAGCCTGTACTTCAAGGGCCACTCCGGCCAAGGCGTGCGCGCGTCGGAGCGGTGGCCGGGCGGCTCTGGCAGGAGCTCGAGCTGGACGATCGAGGCCGCCCCCTCCCTCAACGAGTTGCCGACGCAATCGGCGCCGGTATCGCCGCCGCCAATCACGACGACGTGCTTGCCGGCGGCGCTGATCGGCTCACCCGCGGCCGGCTGCGCGGTGGTCGGCTCGGGGCCATATTCGCTCGCTACGAAGCGGTTGCGCTGGTAGAGGTAGTCCATCGCGAA
>DATMPT010000111.1:0-3421 GCA_035567355.1 Solirubrobacteraceae bacterium | reverse complement strand
CTCCACGAGTTCCAGGAGGCGCCGCGAGTAGATCCATTTTCTTACTTGTGTCTTTTTGGGCGCATCCGCGTGGAACAGCGCCGGGATTTGGCTTTACGGAGCCAAAGCAGACTCAACTAGCAGCCGGTGATCTAGCTGGGGGCCGGGCGGTCGCAGGTTCAAATCCTGTCTCCCCGATTGAGTTGTGGTTGGATGCCGGGGTGGGCTGGGGGCGGCCTGAGAGGGCAGGATTTGGCTCTCGTGCTGGGGTTTGCGGAATGTACAGAGCAGTTTGGGGGCAGAAGGCGCTACAGGGCAGACTTGGGCTCGCCGCCCACGAACCGCCCACGTTAGAGTCGCTTGACCGCCCACGCTGGCCACGTGAAGTTCGGCGTGCGATTGATTGGTGCCGTTTCCCGCGCTCGGATTGCGCTCACGCCTTCCAGTTCGACCAAGGCCCCAGGCAAGCCGTGTTGGCGTCCGGGCGTTGGCCTACTTTTGGGGCATGTCGCTGCCCTCCGCCTACCTAACGAGCACGAAGAACATCGATGGGATTCTGTCGGCGATCCAGACCGCTCAGGCACCGTCTCGCTTCACTATCAGCTTTCTCGAACAACTGGGCTATAAGAGCAGCTCGGATCGGCTCATCATCAATGTGCTCAAGGCGCTCGGCTTCCTCAACGCGGACGGGGCGCCAACGGAGCGCTACTACCGCTTCCTCGATCAGACCGAGGCGCCGAAAGTACTCGCCGAGGGGCTAGAAGAAGCCTACGCCGATCTCTATCAGCTCAATCGTCACGCACACTCGATCAGTCGCACCGAGCTAAAGAACAAGCTCAAGACGCTGATGCAGGGCCAGTACAGCGACGCTGTGCTGGCGAAGATGGCCACAACCTTCGGCGAGCTTGCGAAGCGCGCAGACTTCAGTTCCGCAACGACGCCGCCGCGAAGGTCAGAGAGCTCCGACGAGGGCGAAGCAGCATCCATCGAGGGAGGGGACGAGGGTGGCCTCGACGTAGGCAGCACGGCAAGTCCGCCAGCGCCCAGCGGCGTCGCCCTCGGGGGTCTCGTCTACAGCATCCAGATACATCTGCCAGAGTCGCGCGATCAGGCGGTTTACGACGCACTGTTCCGCAGCCTAAAGACACACCTACTGCAATGAGCGCGGTAGGCGACGCCTACGAGTTCGTATTTCGTGGGCTGCTGACGGAGGAGGCGCTCGACCGTGCCGGCCGGCGAGTCCGTGACGTCTCGGGAATGCTCGACCGCGAGTATGCGGAGAAGCTGTCGCTCGAGCTGCTGGACAATGAGCTCGTGGCGGCCGCACGGCGCATGGCGACTGTCTACACCGCCATTGCGGCGTTCGAGAACGCGGCCCGCGGTCTAGTCGCGGGCACGATGCTTGAGGCCAAGGGTGAGAACTGGTGGAGCGGAGTGAAGACGGAAATCCGAAACCGAGCTGAGACACGGATGGAGAATGAGGCCAAGCACAAGTTCCACGCTCAGCGTGGAGACGCACCGCTGAACTACACCGACCTCAAGGATCTGCTGAACATCATCCGCGCCAACTGGGAGGCATTCGAGGCGTTTCTTCCTAGCACTGATTGGACCGCGAGTGTCTTCGACTCCGTCGAGCGCTCCCGAAACGTCATCATGCACAGCGGGCAGCTTGACCCACGTGACGTCGAGCGTGTCGGTATACACCTCCGCGACTGGGTGACGCAGGTCGGGACTTGACTCCGGCACTCGTCGCAGTGCCACGAAGGGCTACGACGACCCCGTCACAATTCGCAGGGCACAGTGCCCGCAGGGCCGTGCATCTAGTCTGTCGTGCTGTTGTCGTTGCTGTTTGCTGTTGCTGGTGAAGCGCCGAGACGTAGAGCCGAGCGTGGATTCGCAGACTGTGTGCTGAGCATCGGCGAGGGCTGTTTTGGAGGTTCGGCGGCGGCTCTGGAGGTTGTGTGGCGAGCTGGCCTCAGTGCGTTGTTTTGCGTGCTGAGGCTGCTCGCGGCCGTCCGTGGTTCTATAGGTCCAGGTCGTCCATTCGCTGTGCGGCGCGGGTTGGCATCACCAACTCGTCGTGCAGGTGGACGAGTCCGCTTGCTTGTAGTGCGACGCGATGCATTGAACGCCAGCCTAACCGAGCTTGAAACGGCCCTCGCGCGCGCAAAGTGCTGAGCCTTCAGGAGCGGATTCCCAATGTTTTTGGCCGGTCTGTCACGTGGGCGGTCAGTAGTAGTGAGATGTCCCAACCGGCACGACAGCCGAATCCCCCGCGTGGCGACCTGCTCACCGCCGAAGAGGTTGCTGCCCTACTGCGGGTTACGCCTGCCTGGGTGTATGCAGCGACGAGGGAGCATCGCATCCCGCACATTCGGCTCGGTCGCTATGTCCGCTATCGGCGCGACGCGCTCGCCCTCTGGATGGATCAGCTTGAACGTTGATCTTCGAGCGTGCCAGCCGATCGACTGCGTATAAAAGAGCACGATGCCAAAGCGCGCTTACGGAACGGGACACCTCTACGAGAAGTCGGGGGCCTATTACGGTCGCTGGCGGACGCTTGACGGGCGGCTGCTCAATCGCAAGGTGGGGCAGATACGACGCCCTGGCGAGAGCGATGGCCTGACACGCCCGCAAGCCGAGCGAGAGCTTCGGCGTATGCAGGACGCGGAGGAGCGGGCTCCGAAGCCTGCACGCGGCGCGCCGAGCCCCACGGTCGATGAGGTTGGCGATTCGCTGCGACGAGAACTCCGCATCGGCGGCGCTCGACGCTCCTACTTGGAGGGCTGCGAGTCGATGCAGCGTGTCCACATCTCGCCTCATCTCGGCGCGTTGGCAGTTACCAATGTCACGACCGCTCACGTCGAAGCCGTGGCAAGCGCGATGCTCGCCGACGGCCTCTCGCCCAAGACGATCCGCAATGTCGTGAGCTTCCTACATTCGATCCTCGAGCACGCCATCGAGCGGGGCTGGACACATGAGAACCCGGCGCGACGCGCCTCGCGGCCTGGTCGCCGTCGCAAGGGCGATGCAAACCCTGATCTCCAGTTCCTCACGCTCGATGAGCTTGATGCCGTGTTGCGAGCCATCCCCGACGAAGTTGTCATCCGCGTACCTGCGCCGAGCCGCCGAGGCAGGCGCGGCCCAGCGCCACCACCTCCACCGGACGTGCTCGGTCCGGTCCTGCGAGTTGTGGTCCTGGCCGCTGCTATGACCGGCCTACGACAGTCGGAGCTGCTTGGGCTGCGCTGGCGCGATGTGGACTGGTCGGCTCAACGTATTCGGGTTCGCAATACGTTCGTGCGCGGTGAGCATTCGACCGACGGCAAGTCCGACCTCTCCACGCGCCGGTCAGTGCCAATGGCGGATCGCCTCGCTCGCGAGCTTGACCGCTGGTCGCAGCGCACGGAGTACCACGGCGACGGCGATCTCGTGTTTGGCC
>DATMPT010000110.1:0-5912 GCA_035567355.1 Solirubrobacteraceae bacterium | reverse complement strand
GTCCTGGCGCTCGATCAAACGAAAGGGGCGGGTGCCGCGCGCGAGGATGTTCAGGCGCCCATCCGGTAGGCGCTCGAGCACCTGCTCGATTGCGCACGCGCAGCCCGTGGGCTTGAGCTCCTCCTCGGAGAGCCACACGATCCCGAACTCGCTCTCCTCATGCAGGCACTCCTCGATCATCGTGCGAAAGCGATCCTCGAACACGTGCAATGGGACCGCCTCGGTGGGGAGCGCCACGATCCCCAGCGGGAACAGCGGGAAGTCCTGGACGGGCACCTGAGCCATCCACCCAGTCTAGGCACAGCGTCTGGCGCTCCTGGATGGAGCTCCCCTGCTTGGGCCAGCGCTGTTGCTTACCTGGGCCAGCGTTGTCGCAGCCGGGCGGCCGTCCCAGGGGAGCACTACACTTCCGCGGATGGAGAACGATCTTGTGAAGAGAGTCGTGTGGTCGGGCCTGCTGACGGCCGTGGGTGCACTGGCTAGCATCGTGACGCAGAGGACGGCCGCCTACGTGTGGAGACGGGTGTTCGACGAGGAGCCCCCGGAGTGAGCAGCCCCGGAGCGGGCCCCGGCGGGGACGGGCGCCCTCCAAGCGGCGGACAAGGCCAGCAAGGCATCGCCGCGGCGATCGCCGAGGTGACCGAGCGCGCGAGCGTTTTGATCCGCGAGGAGATCGAGCTCGCCAAGACGGAGATCGCCGAGAAGACGACGCGCCTGGCCAAGGGCGCGATCGTGGCGATCGTGGCCGGCGTGTTCTTCTTCACCGCCTTGTTCTTTGTCTTGATCGGGTGCGCGTGGCTGCTCTACTACGAGCTGCCGATCGGCAACGAGTTCACCTACTTCTGGGGCTTCTTCGCGATGGCGGTGATCCTTGTCGTGCTCGGGGCGATCGCGGGGTTGCTGGCTGGGAGAGCCGTCAAAGCCGGAGCGCCGCCGACGCCTGACATGGCGATCGCGGAGGCGCGCAAGATTCGCGAGACGGTCAGCGCCTCTTCGGAGGTACCGAGCCCGGCATCGGACATCGATCTTGGAGGGGGGGCCGTCGATGGCACAACGCACGGCAGCTGAGATTCGCGACTCGATCGAGTCCAACCGCGCCGAGCTGGCGGTGTCGCTGGGCAACCTGCACGGCGAAGTGGCGCGTATCACCGACTGGCGTGGGCACATCGAGCGCCACCAGCGCGAGATCGCGATCGGCGTAGGGGTCGTAGGCGTATTGCTGTTGGGGCGACGCCGCAGGCGCAAACGTCGCCGGGGCTAGTCGCCGTCGGTCGGCAGGTATAGTCGAGCGCTAGACCGAAGGATCAGGAAACCAAGGCGTTCGGCAAGGCCCCGACCCCGAGCAGTCCTGGCCCGGTGTAGGTGCCGATCACCGGGCCGACCTCGGAGGTGAAGATCGGCTCTGAGCCGAAGATCTCGCGACAGCGGTCGATCAGGCGCTCGGCCTGCTCGTGGGCCTGGATGTGCTGCACCACCCAGCGGTCGGCCCCGGCGTCCTGGAGCTCGTGGGCATAGCGGACCATACGCTCGAAGGCGCGCTTGGCGGTGCGCACTCGCTCGACGGGAGTGATTTCGTACTCCAGCGAGAGGATCGGCTTGATCTTCAGCGTGCCGCCGATCCAGGCTTGGGCCTTGCCGATGCGCCCGCCGCGGCGCAGATACTCGAGCGTATCCACGCAGAACCAGATCTTCAGGGCCTTGCGCGCCTCGCGTGCCCGCGCGGCGACGGCGTCCTTACCGGCACCGTTGTGGGCGGCGGCCGCGGCCGCGAGCAGCACCAGTCCGAGCCCGCCACAGGCGGTTTCGCCGTCGATTACCTCGACGCGCTCGCCCAGGCCGCGCTCGGCCAAGAGACCGTGTGCCTGGCGCGCTGACTCGCACGTACCCGAGATGCCCCCCGCGAGGTGAATCGAGACGATGTCATTGCCCTCATCGAGCAAAGGCTCCCACACGGCGAGAAAGTCGCCGATCGAGGGCTGCGAGGTGGTCGGCAGGTTGGGGTCGGTGCGCAGGCGCTCGTAGAAGGCGTCGAAGCCCTCCAGCTCGATCTCGCGCTGCGGGTTGTCCCGCCAGCCAACGTAGAGGCTGACCTGATGGATGCCTTCGCGATCCGCCAGCTCGCGCGGGAGGTAGCTGGTGGTATCGGCGACGACGGCGACGGGAGTCATGCGGCGCGCGGGACCCTACCGCACGGGCCGCGCTCCTATACGAGCCGATTCTCGATCTGCGTGAGGCCAGCGGGCTGCGGCTCGCCCGCCACCGGCTTGACCGGGGCGTTCCCGTCCTCGCGCTCGGGCACCCCGAGTGCCTCGGCCAGCTCGCCCGACTCGTACATCTCGGTGACGATGTCGCAGCCGCCGATCAGCTCGCCGCCGGCGAACAACTGGGGGATGGTGGGCCAGTTCGAGATCGCCGAGAGCTCCTGGCGGATGCGCGGGTCGGGCAGGATGTCCACCGCGGCGAACGGTGCCTCCAGCGATTGCAGCATCGCCACCGTGCGCGCTGAGAAGCCGCACGCGGGGGCGTCGGGGGTGCCCTTCATGAAAAGGATCGTGTCGTGCTCGGCGATCGCCTCGGCGATCGCGTCGCGGATAGGGTTTGACTGACTGTCGGACATGGTTGGCTCCTGGCTCTCGTGGTCCTATGTGGCCGCCGGTGCTGACTGCTCACCGGTGGCGGTGACCGCCGGCTCCCCCTGCGCTTGCGTCTTCAGCGACAGCGCATGGATCGGACCGCCGATCTCATCGCCGAACACGCCGTAGACGAGCTTGTGCTGTTCGATGCGGCTGCGCCCGGCGAATGCCGGCGAGACGACCGTGGCGCGGAAGTGGTCGCCGCCGCCGGTGTAGTCCTCGACCTCGGCGCGTGCCTGGGGAATGGCGGCCTCGATTCGCTGCTTGATCTCCTCCGCGGTGGGCATGCGCTCAAGGTTAGAACATAAAACTGCATCGCTATACTTTGGAAAGCAATGATCTCGATCACCGACAAGGGCGCTGAGAAGGTGCGCGAGTTCTTGGATGCCCAACAGGCCGATGTGACGCTTGCCGGACTGCGTGTGGGCGTGCGTGGCGGTGGCTGCTCGGGCTTTCAGTACCAGCTCGCCTTCGACGAGCAGCGCGACAAAGACCTGGTCTTCGAAGATCACGGGCTCAAGCTGCTCGTGGACAACGAGAGCTTGCAGTTCGTGAGCGGCTCGGTCATCGACTACCAGGAAAGCCTGCAGGGCGCCGGCTTCAAGGTCGAGAACCCCAATGTGGTCGCCGCCTGCGGTTGCGGCTCATCCTTCCGCGTGGCCGAGGAAGAGCAGGTCTCCGCGGTCTGACCCTCCTGGGCGTGTAGGACGTTCGTGGATCGAGCGGTCGATGGTTGGGATGCCCACCCCACCTGCGTAGTGTGCTCGGCACATCGGGTGGCCGAGGACGCAGCGACGCGAAGCGTCCGCGAACGTCCTACGGCTCGTTGTCGAGCGAACGCCAGAGATAGCGGCAGGCGAGCGTGCGGTACGGGCGCCAGCGCTCGGCCAGGCGTTCGAGCGTATCGCGGTCGGGCTCTTCAAGCGAGTAGGCGCGTTCGATCGCGCGGCGGATGCCGAGGTCTCCGGGGGCCATCACGTCGGGGCGTTCGAGCTGGAACATCAGGAACATGTGGGCGGTCCACTCGCCGAGGCCCTTGACCGCCACGAGCTCGGCGATCACCTGCTCGTCGGGGAGCTCCTCGAGCCGGTCGAGCTCCAGTTCGCCCGCGAGCACGTGTTCGGCGAGCGAGCGCAGGTAGCCGATCTTCGGGCGCGACAGCCCGACGCTGCGCATGTCCTCGGGGTCGTCGGCGAGGATCTGCTCCGGCGTGGGGGGGTGTCCCCCGAAACGCTCGAGCATGCGGTTGTAGATAGTGCGCGCCGCCGCCACCGAGAGCTGCTGGTTGGTGATCGAGCGCAACAGCGCCCCGTAGTGGTCGTCGTGCGCCGGCCTGCCGTCGCGTTCGGGCGGCAGCGTGCCGTAATGCTCGATCAGGCCGCCGAGCGTGGCGTCTGCCTGCGCCAGGTGGGTCATCGCCTTCTGCAGGGCGGCGCCCCGCAAACGGGCCGGGCGGCGGCGCTTGGGCGCGCTGGGGGTCGAGGCCACGGACTCAGCCCGCCCGCAGGACCTGCGTGTCGAGTGCAATCGGCTCGCCATCGAGCGCATTCAAAGCCCGCTCCAAGGAGCAGGCGATGCATGTGAAGCTGGGCGTATCCCTGACCGTGAAGCGCGAGGCCTCGGTCGTGCGCAGGCGCTGAACGAGGTCCAAGAACGTGCCTACGTCGTCTGTATCGAAGGCGACCACGAACTCCTGGTCGTCGAGGCCGAAGGAGTAGGTGGTGTGGTTGTCCACGCCTGGGTATTCGCGGCCCACCGTGATGTGGCCTTGCATGATGCGCCAGCGCTCCTCGGCGGGCAGGGCGTACCACTCGCGCGACTTGACGAACGGGTAGACGAACACATATTTGCCCCCGAATCCGCGCGGGTTGACGCGCTCGTCTTCGGAGTATTCCGAGCTCTTGCGCATGCCCAGGAACGAGTAGGGCTGCTCGGCCCACTTCATCAGACCGCTCTGGGCCAAGACGACATGGAACTCGTGGATCCTGTCGAGGTTCTCCGCCTCGGAGATCAAGAGCAAATCGGCGTCTCCGCGCGTGCCGACGAGCGAGAAGGACTGGAGGAGATGGCCGTCGGCAAAGTCCTCGCAGGCGGCCATGAACTCGCGCTTGTCCTGTGCGCGCGCCTCACCCTCCAGGCGACGCCAAGCTGGATCGAGCTTCAGGAACGTGTACTTGACGAAGTGTCGCTCGGCCATCGGCAAGCCGATTATATGGCCGGCGGTGGGCGCTCCCCCGCTGTCGCGTGGGCCAGATGGCGCGATTCCGCGATGCCGCGCCGGCAGCGGTTACAGTTCACCTGTGCGGATCGCTCTCGTTTCGCCGTACTCGTGGACCTACCCGGGCGGCGTCACGCGCCATATCGAGGCGCTCTCGGCTGAGCTGGCGGCGCAGGGGCACGAACCGGACATCCTCGCGCCATACGATCCCGACGATGCGCTCTCGGCGCGCCTGCACCGTGGCGCGCGCCCGCAGCAGGTGGAGCCGCCCGAGAACTTCGTGCCCTTGGGGCGCACGATCGGGATTCCGGCCAACGGCGCGGTCTCCAACCTGACCGGCACGCTCCACTCGGTCCGCGCCGTCCGCCGTGCCCTGCGCACGGGTGGCTACGACGTGGCGCACATCCACGAGCCGATCGTGCCCCTGGTCGGCTACGACGCGCTCATGTCATCGGGGGAGCTGCCGCTTGTTGGCACGTTCCACACCTACTCGGACAACCCAGTCTCCAACGGGATCGGCGCGGTTGTGTTCGGTGGGCGCTGGCGCATGAACCGCCTGCACGCGCGCATCGCCGTATCCGAGGCGGCGGCGTGGACCGCCAGGCGCTTCTACGGCGGGCACTATCGGATCGTGCCCAACGGGGTGCTTGTGCCCGAAAGGGTGCGGCTCCACCCACCCGCGGAGCGGGTTGCGGGGGATATGGAGGAGTTGGGGGAAGCAGACGAGGGCTCGGATGCTCTACGCGCGCGCATGGGGCACGCCTTTGCGGATGACACCGCCCAGCCGCCCCTGCGCATCCTGTTCATCGGCCAGGCCGTCGAGCGCAAGGGCCTGCCGGTGCTGCTGCGGGCGTTTGAGGCGTTGCGCGAGCACGTCTCGGTGACACTCACGCTCGTCGGGGCTTCCGCCGCGGAGATCGCTCCGATGCTGTTCGACGATCGCGGCGTGCGCGCGCTCGGGAAGGTCTCCGAGGAGCAGAAGAACGCCGAGCTACGGCGCGCCGAGGTCCTGTGTGCCCCGTCGCTGCGCGGCGAGAGCTTTGGCATGGTGCTCACCGAGG
>DATMPT010000109.1:0-3578 GCA_035567355.1 Solirubrobacteraceae bacterium | reverse complement strand
GGGGAAGCAGACGATCTCGCCACGCGCGAGCGTCTTTTCGCCCTCGGGCGTGCGCACCGCGACGGAACCGTCGAGCACGACCAGCCACTCCTCCTCGTACTCGTAGTGGTAGGGACACACGCTCTGCCCGGCGGGAAGCTCGAAGACCTTCACCGCGAGCGCCTCGGCGCCAAGCGCTCCGCTGAGGTTAAGCATGCCCGCTCGGTAGCCCTCGGGGTCGCTCGGGTCGTACTCGAGGCTCTCGCTGAGGAAGCTCGCACAGTGCCACACAGCAAGATCTTCGCATGCGATCAGACCGGCTCGCGCTCGTCTGACTCTCTAGGTTTGTTTGCCGACACGAAAGATGGAGCCAGCCGAAGTCAATGCGAACCGGTTTGCTCGGGTGCCGGGCGGGCAGACGCCCCTTGACGCCTCGCAGTAGAGGAGTGTATGAGACTTGCCCTTGGTCGGCTCGCGGCGGCCTTCCCCAGTTCCGCGACGAGGCGATGCCTAAGTGTGAAGTAGCCTTGTGTGGTGGGTCAGCTGGCTCCAGACCTACTCGATTTGCGCGGGTTGTTCGCCGCGCCGTGGGGAGGCAGCGGCATATTGTGGTTGCCGTGGTGGCTCCGCTGGGTTCCTAAGCCACGCACCTTCACGTTCCGCAGCGAGATCCTGGGATCAGCCGGAGAGTCTTGGGACGTGCTCGACACCATGACGTACCCGGATGGATCGACATGGATTCGGAGGATGCATTGTCAAGTGCTCCCGCATGGGCGCATGAAGCTCAGCGCCGAGGACATGCCAGGAGGTGCGGAGATCACGCCCCGACATGATGGCTTTGATTTCAGTCCCTATGTAATCGAAGCGCCGATCCTCGGGCCGCTGCGGGCACGATTGCGCTGTTGTGATGTCGTGCGAATCGAGGACGGTCGCATGACCGACCGGATCGAGTTGCGCTTTCTGGGTGTGCGCGTCGGGCTCATGACGATGCATCTGAGCCAGGCCGCTTGAGCTTCTCGACAAGCCGATTGCGTTGAGTGCCGACAACTGTCTGAGTGGAGCCAGCCGGGATCGAACCGGCGACCTCCTGCCTGCAAAGCAGGGGCTGGGGTACTGGAGCCTATGAAAACGGGGGTTTGGGTCGGCCAAACTGGCGTTATAACTGACGAAACTGACCCGTGCGGTACTCAAAGCGGTACTCGCGGCCATGTGGTACTCACGTGGTACTCTGTACCTAAAATGACGATTGAAGGCAAGCAAAGCGCAAGCAAAGCGGCAGTGATCCAACCGGCGCGCTTGTAGTTGCTGGTTCCGCGAACAGGCCCGCCTACGAGGCCAAGTGGCGACGTGCAGGGCGACAGGTGAAGCGCCGGATAGGACCAGCGTGGCTTGAGCGCGCGGCTGACGACAGCGGGTGGATCATGCGGCGCGGGCGAGTGCCGGAAGGCTACTTCGACGAGAAGCGCGCGACCGTGCGCATGGCCGAACTGATCGCCGAGCACGACCGGGAGGAGAGCGCCATCGAAGCCGGTGAGCTGGAGCGGCGCGAGCGTGGAGTGACATTCCGTGAGCTCGCGGAGGAGTGGCTCGAGTACCTGCAGCACGAGCGCGGCGACAAGCCGTCCACCCTCAGCGACTATCGCTACATGCTTGCCGAGCCCGGAGCGCCTCACCGGCGCGGCAAGGGCAAGAGCCCCGGAGTGCTCATGGCCGCGTTTGGCGACCGCCCGGCGGCGAAGATCACCACGCGGGAGGTGTCGGCGTTCCTGCGTAAGCTGGACACCGACGGCGTGTCTCCCCGCTCGGTTAACAAGAACCGCCAGGTGCTCTCGGCGATCTTCGGTTACGCCTGCCGCGCCGACACCCACAGCCTGCCGTCGAACCCCGTGGCCGGCACAACCAAGCGCCGCGAACCGCCGGCAGCCGTGCTCGACTTCTACGAGCCGGAGAAGGTCGAGGCGATTGCGGTCGCTGCCGCCGAGGGTTCACACCGTGGCGCGCAACCGGTCAACCTGAACGACGAGGAGATCGTCTGGCGGGCCCGCGAGGACGCACAGGACGGCGAGCTGTTCCGCCTGGCCGCCTACACCGGCCTGCGCCTTGGCGAGCTGATCGCGCTGCGCTGGGAGGACATCGACTTCGACACGCGCCGCATGGTCGTCCACCGCGCCGTGTCCGCCGGTGTGGAGGGGCCGACCAAGAGCTGGCAGGCGCGCTTCCTGCCGCTCGCGGACCCAGCGACAGAAGCCCTCGAACGCTTGCAGGCACGCGGCGACTACACCTCGCGCGAGGACTACGTCTTCTGCTCCCGCCTCGGCCGGCGCCTCGATCCCTCAGCCGTCCGCCGCCGCTTCAAGGCCGCCCGCGCCGCCGCTGGGCTGCGCCCGCTGCGCTTCCATGCGCTGCGCCACGCCGACGCGCGCTTCGTACAGGAGTTCCTCGGGCACTCGCGGATCACGACCACCGAGCGCTACATGCATGCCAAGGCTCGGCCGGAGGATCTTGAGCGGGTCAACCTCGCGTTCGCCCCGACCCCATCCGCTGATTAACCGTCTTCACGGACATCCACAGTAGTCGAGCAAGAGCGCGTTCCGCTGAACAGATCAGGCCGCCGCAGACAGAGCTGTCTCCCGGGCGAGGACTGCGATCCATCGATCGATATGCTCAAACGAGGGAGCCTCGATGGCGTGAGCCTTGAGCGCACGACTCACCACTCCACCGATCTCACGCGCGCTACGTAGCTGCTCGTACACAAGGTCCACCCGCATGCTCTCAGTCGGACGTTTGCGGAGTAGATCGACCTCATGGTCTCGCACCCAGAGGTAGTGCTGACGGCTGCGCGCGGCGAGGTTCTCGAAACCCCGATGCCTGCAACATCCGAGGGTGCAGGTTACGTGCGAGCGAAGTGCACGATCCTCGAGGATCGCTGCGGCGTGGCGGTCAGAGAGAGTGGTCTTGAGTTGCTCGAGATAGATGCGGCGGCCCGATCCACCTCCTTTGCCGTCCCCCTCCAACTCGCGCTTGCTGAACGCACGGTTGAGCGAGGCAAGATCACATGCCTCCGCTTGGGCGAGTCCCGAGTCAAACGCGGCGACACCGAGAGCACTGAGAATGAGCCCAAACGCGCCTACCCGACTCGCGATTACAGGCAGCCCCGCCTTGCTTATTGCGCGGAGAAAGTGCACATACTGGACCAGCTTCTCAACGCTGTCCTTGACCGGATTCAGCGCAAGGGGCTGGACGTACACGGCGCTGACGGGATAGTCCAGCAGTCGGTTGACGACAAGCTCCGGCTGTGCAAGTAGCCGCCGGCCGGGTGCAACCTGAGCAATCAGAGGTCTGCGATCGAGGTCCGTCGCCCCGTTGGCCGCGCAGGAAGCGGCCAGCAGACGATCGTTGTGCCGCAACCAGCTCTGGAGATCCTGGTCGTAGTACGGCAGCGCCGCCGTCACGTACCAGCTCGCGCCTACCTCTTGCTCGAAGAGCATCACGTTGCGCGCCAACGCATCGGCATCCGATGGCGTGAACGAGCCAGCCGTGATCCGTGTCGCAGGCCGGTAGGGAACGCGCTCGAACTGCGCGACGGCTAGGAAGCGCTC
>DATMPT010000108.1:0-2966 GCA_035567355.1 Solirubrobacteraceae bacterium | reverse complement strand
ACCACGCGATCACAGCGAGCAGGTCACGGTACGCGTGCACCAGGATCGTCTCGAGGGCCCCGCGCGCTATCTCAGCTTCGCTCCAGGACGCTGGAGCCTCACCTCGCCACCGGGCGAGAAGCTCGCGCGCCCGGTCGAGTTCTCCCGCCCGTAGCGCATCGGCGATCGAAGCGTACGACTGCGTTGCCGGTTTGAAATTGATACAGGCGTAGAGCACCGCGACGGCAAACGCCCATCCCAGCAGAGGGTTTAGGGCCGTTAACCCATCCTGGACGACGAGGACCACTACCACCCACGGCACCACTCCGAGCAACCATCCGATCGCGCCATGGAACGCTTCGCCAGCGTTGAAATGCTGCGCCACCCGTCCGGCGTAGCGGTCAAAGGCGAGCTCGAAGACCGTAGGGTGGGACAGAGGACGGAGCTGCTCCAGGAACAACGCCGCCACAACGCAGAGTAGAGACATTGCCGCCATGAGAGGAGTGGGGCGGTACGCCGACGCTCAGCGCCCGTCGACGACATTCTAATACACGACAGACTGGCGTAACGCGGTGCGATCAGTCACGGACTGATCAGATCCTCGCGCAGATGTGGACCGTGGGAGCCCCTCAGCAAGCCTCCAAGCAGAATCGCGCAGCTTTGACAGCGAACGCAGAGAAACGCGCCGTCGCGGTCAAATGCGGAGCACTGCGGACATTGAGCCGGACGGCGCGTCGGCCAGCACGCCCCGTGAGGGATGCGATGTTTCGAACCGATTGACAGCGCCCGCTCTCACGAGCGTCAATCGAACGGGTTTTCTGCAGTAATTCTTTCCACGACGGCGTCGACCCCACTACCTGTCTGACAGTTGGTCACCAACACCGGTCGGTCGCCGCGGACGTGGCGGGCTTCACGGATCAGATGCGCGAGGTCCACTCGCACATAAGGGGCGAGATCGACCTTGTTAATGACCAGCAAGTCGGACTTGAGCACGCCGAGCCCCCTCTTGCGCGGGATGTCGTTGCCACCCGCCGCGTCAATCACAAACAGCCAGTAGTCCACGAGGTCGGAAGAGAACGTAGACGCAAGACTGTCGCCGCTGCTCTCGATCAAGATCAAGTCGAGGGACGCGAAGCGCGTCTCGAGCTCGGTCACTGCCCCCATGTTCAAGGTGGTGTTTTCGCCGATCGCGGCGTGCGTCGCGCTCGGTCCCGTCTCAACTGCCAGAACGCGCTCGGGATCGATGAGTCCGCTGCGCTTCACGCGCTCTGCGTCGTTCTGGGTCGCGAGGTCGTTGGTGATGACGCCGATCTCGGCCCCTCGTCGAACGAGACGCGGAATGATCTGCTCCAGCAATGCGGTCTTGCCGCAACCCACTGGGCCACCAATGCCTACCCGGGCGGCCCCGGCGTGCGCGTGCATGCGTGGGCGTGGATTTGCCGCGCCTCGATACAGCGGATGCGTGACCAGCCGAGCCATCGTCGTCCTCCCTGAGCCTGCAGACTGTGGCTCGCGCCCGCGATACGCGAGAAGGCATTCTGTTTGTGCCTTTTTTCCGGCGAGCAGATCGTCTCGCAAGATCGCGCGTCGCAAGATCGAGGCCCGCTCGGGACGAGCTCTATAGCGGAGCCAATTTCGTTCGGCCAGACCCGCGCGAACCGCTTGATAGGACTCGAGTTCGCCGCGGATCGCGGACCGGGAGCTTGCGCGAGATCCGGACCAAATCGGGGCGTCGTGGCGGATCGCGGTGCCCTATGCTTGTGCGCCGGCGTAGCCTAGAGCCCCAAGGTGGGACGCTCCCCGGATTGAGGTTCTGCGAACGACGATGATTCGCCCGCGCTTCTACCGCAGGAGCACGTGTACGATGAGGCGTCAGTTCTCTTCGTCGTCGCCGCCAGACAGGCTTCGGCCAGCTTCCTTACGGATGAGCTCGATCGCAGCGCGCAGGGTTTCCTCAGGCAGCGCATTGAGGGCGCCAGCCAAGATGTCAGCCGCGTCGTAGGTGGATTCTGGGAGAGCGTGACTGTCGAGCTTGGCGACGAACACCGCGGCGGCACCGGTGGCTCGCAACAGCGCTTGGCGCTCGGTCAGCAGCGTCTCGACTTCGGCGCGCAGGATGGCCACTGCCTGGTTGCTTTCGGAGTCCGGCACGGTGTGCTCCCCGACTGCATTGAGCTTGCGCCCACCATTATGCGCGCCGCATGATCGTAAGGCGCCGCCCCGAAGCGTTGCCTTTACCGCTCCTCGCCTTCGCCGAGAGTTTCGCCCAGTTGCTCGCGCACCAACTCTATAGCGTCTCGGAGCGTCTCCTCGGGCAGCCCGTTGATGGTGGCCGCCAGGATATCCGCTGCCTCATATGCGGATTCGGGGAGTACCTGGCTATCCAGCTTGGCCACAAAGATCGCGGCCGCCCCCGTCGAGCGCAAAAGATTGTCTCGCTCAACCATGAGCAGTTCGATCTCCGCACGGAGCATCGCGAGCTCTTGCTCGCGCTGGAAATCTGCCTGCCTCCTGCCGTGTGAGGTCGCTCTTCTCTCGCTCTCCGTCACCCTGCCTCCCTGAATGTGGTATCCATGACGCCCGTAAATGCCACCGGTTACGGCGGGTCTCGCGGCCGCAGGCCTCATGGAGACCCCCCGCCGACCGGTACCGGGATAAGCAGCGCCGTCAGCACAGCAGGACTCGTGCCTACTGCCTATCGGTGTTTGCCCACCTCGGGTCGGGATGATCCTCCTACTCCACAGCGCACAGGACACGGTAAAGGGCATGCAGCATCCCGGCCGTCGCTCCCCAGATGTTGCGGCCTTGGTATGGCATCGCGTAGTAATTGCGCGTGCGGCCGTTGATCTGATCCCTGTGCCGCTCGTGATTGGCCGGGTCGAGGAAGAAGGCGAGCGGTACTTCGAATACCTCTGCGACCTCGAACGAATCGGGTGCAAGCTGAAGCGGCGGCTCGATCCAACCTACCACCGGCGTAACGCGGAAAC
>DATMPT010000107.1:0-14045 GCA_035567355.1 Solirubrobacteraceae bacterium | reverse complement strand
TGGTCGTAGACTCCCAAGGCCAGCGCGACATACCCGAACCAGGTCCCTAGTTCGTTGACCGTATAGGCAAGCAGTATTCTCCGCAGCCGGGAAGACTTGGGCAGCAAGGACGCCTCTCGACGCTGGCGATGGCCCGGCTGTTTCTCGCCGGGTTGGCGGCATTCTAGGGTGGACCGCCGACGGCATGGGTCCTACGCCACAAGACCACGACTTCTCGACCAAGATCGAGTCCGTCTCCGGTTACATGCTGGCCGTGTCGAGATGTGCCGGTGCGCCGGCGCCGACTCTCAGAACGGGCAGAGCTGGTTGCCTGCGCGCAAGCAGGCGAACGAGCGACTTGCTCGATAGCTCGTCGAGGTCGTCGACGAGTACCGCCATCTGGCTGGTGGCTGCGCTTGTGAGCACCTCCCAGGTCTCGCTTACCTCGACGAAATGGGTACCGGCGGGCAGGAGGTTGCGCAGCTCGCCGAGCATCCGCGAGCGTGCGTGCCTCTCGGCGCCAACCACGAGCACGCGTACCGGCTCGCCGCCAACGCTTGGGCGCTCCGGCGTAGTCTGGCGCTGCACCACTTGCTGAGCCTGGGTGTTTGCGTCTTGGGCTTCGCTTACGAGCCGCAGGGCTTGCGAAGGAGGAAGGTCGCTGGTCGAGGCTGCAGCGCCGTTCATGGATGGGAGCTCTGGGGGTGCGCCGAGGTCCCGGCCGGGTAGGCGTCGTAGCGCGAGCCGCCATCGGCGGCGAGCAGCGCGAGCTCTGCCTCGAGGTCGGGCTCCGCGGCGGCCCGTGCGAACACCGCGAGTCCCTTCGCACTGGCGGCCGATATGGCGATCCAGGTGAACGCAACGCCGAGATCGATCATCGCGGTAGCCCTCGCGGTCGTGCCGAGGCATGGTTCATAGAGAGCGCAGTACACAGATGGGGAGACACTGAAACCACTCACACAATGATGGTGCCCACAAGGGCGCTTGTCTGTAGAGCCGGAGGTGCCGATCGTGTGGTCCTAAAGGTGCCGATCGGTGTGGTCCCAGGCGGGCAGGGCTGCCTAGCGTGGGCCGAGTCTGTGGCTTGCGCGCCCGCTCGCGATGGCGATTTGCCCTCGCGATAGCCTGCCCACCTCGTGCATACGAGGCCGGCCGGCGCGGCGAATCCGTCCGCCAAGCCGGTACGGTTAGCGATATATGGCAAGCGAAGCTCCCGGCGTCGACCGGCCGATCGACGTGATCATCGCCGACGACCACACGGTGGTACGCGACGGTATTCGTGCGGTGCTCGAGCGCGAGGCGGGCGAGTTCAGGGTGGTAGCCGAGGCCGGCGACGTTCCCGCGACGATCCGCGCGGTGAGGGAGTTCAAGCCGGACCTGCTCACGCTCGACCTGACGATGCCCGGCGGATCCAGCCTTGCCGCGTTGCCGACGTGCTTTGTCGCACACCCCCCGCTGGCCGTCGCGATTCTCACGATGCGCGAGGATCCGGAGTATGCGCGCCAAGCGTTGCGTGCCGGCGCGCGCAGCTATGTGCTCAAGGAGGCCGAGCCGGCCGAGCTGTTGCAGGCGTTCCGCCTGGCGGTCACTGGACGCAACTACCTGCACCCGCGGCTCGGGGCGTTGATGGTCGCGGGCGATGGCGCCCAGCAGGAGGGTGTTGCCCTCTCAGAGCGCGAGCGCGAGGTCGTGCGTCTGATCGCGCACGGCTACACCAACCCCGAGATCGCGGAGCAGTTGCACGTGGCCGAGCGCACCGTCAAGACCTATCGCGCTCGCGCGATCGAGAAGCTCGGCTTCTCCTCACGCGCGGAGATCACCGCCTACGCGCGCAAGCTAGGACTCGTCGAGTAGGCGTTGTTCCGGCCGGCACATGTGCCGGCCGGCGGGACCGCACATGTGCGGTCCCGTTCCGACCCTTGCATGCAAGGGTCGGCCGGATGGTGCATGCACCATCCGGGACAGTGCCGCATGCGGCACTGTCTTCCAAAAGGGGAGGGAGTGCTTCGCGGCGACATGACTTGCGCGCGATGACTTGCGCGCGTACACACGCGCGCGTAGGGCAACCCGATTTTTGAATACACAACCCTCAGGCCGGCACCGGTCGTCCCGCCAGCGGCACCGTCAAGCGCATCGTGGCGCCCCCACCGGGGGCAGGCACGAGCTCGAGCTCGCCGCCCACCAGCTCGGCGCGCTCGCGCATCCCGGACACGCCGAAGCCGCCCTTCAGTTCCTCCCCGGGAGTGCGCGGGCGGGACGGCCCGCTCTCGGGGAGGCCGTCGCCGTCGTCGGTCACGGCCGCCGTCACGCTACCGTCGCGCTCGCTCACGCTGATCAGCGCCCGTGTGGCTTTCGCGTGGCGGCTCACATTCGTAAGCGCCTCCTGCACGACCCTGTAGATGGTGCTCTCGAGCTCGGCGTCCAAGCGTCGCTCGCCGTCAGAGAGCTCGATGTTCGTCTCGATCTCCAGGCCGTCCATCGCCTGGGCGCGGCGCGCGAGGGCTTCCAGGGCCGGCACCAAGCCGAAGTCGTCCAGGGCGGCGGGGCGAAGCTCGGTGATCAGATGGCGCAACCCGTCGATCTCTTGACCCAAGCCCTCCAAGACCGTATCGACGGCCGTGCTCAAGGCCGTCTGATCGCCGAGGTCGCGAGCGTTGGCAAGCTGCAGGCGCAACGCCCCGAGTCCCTGCACCGTTTCGTCGTGGATCTCCCTGGCCCAGCGTGTGCGCTCGCGCTCGCGCGCCTCCATGCCGAAGCGCAGGCGCTCTATCTCGACCGAGCGCTCCGCGGCCAAGCGCTGAGCGACGCTTGCGGCGAACGCGCTCAAGGCGCGCCGGTCGGGGTCGCGAAAGCCGCCGTCCTCGCGCCCGGCGATCACCAGGCCGCCGCCCTGGCCGTCCATGTTGAACGGCTCCACCAGCACCGCTCGCATCTCCAGGCCCAGTTCGTGCAGCCAAGTCGCTTCTTGGCCCCTGGGTTTGTCGAGCGAGAGGGACTTGCCGGCCTGGTAGAGCGCGCCGAGCGCGCTGCCCTCCAAGGGGAGCACCCTCACCCTCACCGACACCCGCCCGCTGGCGGCGGCCACGCGCAACTCGCTGCGCTCCTCCACCACCATCACGAGAGTCGAGGCGTCGAGCAGCGCGAGGCCACGATCGGCCATCAGGCGCAGCAGCCACAGCTCAGACCCGGAGAGCACGGGCTGGGATTATGAACGTCTCGAGGACGGCATCTCTGCGACGTCTGCCACGGACTGTTGCAAAGGCTCCTCGGAGTGGTGCTCGCTGGCGTTGCCCCGCTGGGCGGCGGCGCGCGTATGGGAGAGCAGGTGCCCGGCCTCCAAGCCCTCTCGCCAAGCGGCAATGCCGACCGATATGCGCAGCGGCTCGCGCTTGCCCTCAACCTCGATCTTGACCGAGTGCAGCCGGCCCAGCGCACGACGCGCCACGATCTCCGCGCGACGCTCGTCGGCGCCCGGCAGGACGACGAGCAGCTCTCCCTCGGCCGGCTGGCCGACCCGGTCAAAGCGACGCAACTGCCGGATCAGGGCTGCCCCCAGGTAGGCGAGCGCCTGCGCGGGGAGCTCCTGGCCGTAGGCGTGCGAGAGATCCTCGGCCCCGTCGAGGCTCACGAGCAGGCAGCTCAGCTGGGTGCGATGGCGCGAGGCCCGGTTGACCTCCTCCTCCAGGCGGACCGCGAGCTCGGTCGCCGAGAGGCATTCGCGCGGGGCCGCTTGGGCCCGAGTTGAGTGTTGGGAGTCCTTGGCGGCCATGCCGGCGATCCTCTAAGTGAACCCGCCATCCAGGGCAGATCTTTTGAGCTCACCCAGATTATGGACCTATCCCAGCGAAGCGGAGTGCCGTGGGCCACGGATCCGTCGGTGCCCGCTGGTACACCTGTCCCATGCTTTGCGAGCTGCGCGTTGAAAATCTGCTCTTGATAGAGCACGCCGAGCTTACCTTCGCGCCCGGTTTGAACGTACTAACCGGCGAGACCGGGGCCGGCAAGACCGTGCTTGCGCATGCGCTCGATCTATTGATGGGAAGCCCCACCCGCCCAAGCCCCGCCCGCCCAGGACGCTCGCGCGGCGGGATCGTGAGGCCGGGCGCCGAGGAGGCGTATGTCGAGGGCGTGTTCTTCGTGCCCGAAGCGATCCGTGAGGAGATAGCAAGCCTGCTTGGCGAGAACATACGTGCCGAGGGCGGCCTCGAGGAGCTGGTGCTCGCCCGGCGCGTCCACGCCGATGGACGCACGCGCGCCTACTTCAACGGCCGCGCGGGCGCCGTCGGGGATCTGCGCGAGCTCGGGGCGCGGCTGATCTCCTTTTATGGACAGCACGAGCACCGCAAGCTGATTCTGGCAAGCGCCCAGCTGCAGATGCTCGACGAGGTGTGCCCGGCTTCACACGCCCAGCGGCTCACCGCATGCGCGGCCTCCTACGGCAAGATCCGCGGCCTTGAAGCCGAGCTTGCGCGCCTGGCCGAGCTCGAGCAGGCCCGCGAGCGCGACCTCGAGCTCTCGGAGCACGAGCTGGCGGAGATCGACGCGGTGGCGCCCGACGAGCACGAGCACCAGACGCTCTTGGCTCGCCGCGAGCGCCTACGTAGCCTGGATGCCTTGCAAGCAGCCGCCGGCGCCGCCTTGGATGCGCTTGCCCCCGAATCCCCTGAGCGCTTTGGCGCCGCACACCTCATCGCCGGGGCCGCCACAAAGCTCGAGGCGATCGCCGGGATCGACCCAGGTCTAGACGCCGTCGCCGAGCGCTGCGCGGCGCTCGCGATCGAGGCGCAGGACATTGCGGCTGGCCTGCAGGGCTATTGCGAAGGAGTGGACCATCAGGACGATACGCTTGAGAGCGTCGAAGAGAGGTTGGCTTCGCTGGAGCGCCTCATGCGCAAGCATGGCGGCTCTATCGCGGCGGTGCTCGAGCACGCCGAGCGGGCGCGAGCCCGGCGCGAGGAGCTGCTTCGGGCGGGCGTGGCGCAAGAGCGCACCGCCGGCTCGCTGGCGGCCGAGCGGGCAAAGCTCGACGAGCATGTCCAGGTGCTGCGGTCCAATCGCAAGAAGGCCGCCAGGCGGCTTGCCGCCGCGGTACGCGAGCAGCTCGGGGCGCTTGCCATGGCGGACGCCACGTTTGAGATCGCGCTGAGCCCGGCCGGGCCGAAGGCGAACGGGGCCGATTCGGCGGAGTTCACGATCGCGCCGAACCCTGGTGTCGCGGCTGCCCCGCTGAGGGAGATCGCCTCGGGCGGAGAGCTCTCGCGGGTGATGCTCGCGCTCACGAGCGCCTGCCACGAGGGTGCGGGCGGCAAGGGCAGCTCGTCGAAGTCCACGCTCGTGTTCGACGAGATCGACGCCGGCATCGGCGGGCTCACGGCCCGGGCTGTGGGCGAGCGCTTGCGGAGCCTCGCCGGCTCGAGACAAGTGCTGTGCATCACCCACCTGCCCCAGATTGCCTCGCTCGCCGCGCGTCATTTCTCGGTCGCCAAGGACACCTCGGTCGATCCCACCCTCGCGACGGTGCGCCGGCTCGGCGAATCCGAGGTCGTGACCGAGCTCGTGCGCATGCTCGGCGCCGAGGACCAGGATGGCGCTGCGCGCAGGCATGTCGAGGACCTGCTCAGCGCTGCCTGAGACGCCCGGCGATCTGCTCACTGCGCACACTGCATCTTGGCGAGGCATGATCCTCGGCCGCCTCGGCGTCCCTGGATGCGTGCGAGCCTACCGCGCGATCGGCGCCCGGGCGTTACCCTCGCTTGACATGGCCGCGACTCGGCAGCCGCCAGGCACGACTGCGCCCGTCCTCGGGGCATTGCCCGCGCCGTCGTATGAGGTGAGCGGGTCTGTGCGGCTCGGGCGCAAGACCAAGCTGCTCGTGCGCCACCTGCTCGCAGGCGAGATCGCCGTCGTCGATCATCTCGACATCGATCGTGTGTCCGCCGAGGAGCTGATCGCGGCCGGCGCCGCGGCGGTGCTCAACTGTCGCGCCTCGACGAGCGGCACATATCCAAACCTGGGCCCGCAGCTGCTCGTCGAAGCGGGGACCTTGCTCGTCGACCTGCCCGACGATTCCCTGTTTGACTCGCTCTCCGACGGCGACCCGGTGACGGTGCGAGTGATGCCCGTCGAGAGACGCGGCGAGGTGCTCTACAAGGGTCGCCCGCTCGCGGCGGGGGTGGTGCTCGATCTGGCGCGCGTACGCGCCGAGACAGAGGCCCGCCGGCGCGAGGTCGGCGATGCCTTGGAGCGCTTTGCCCACAACACGATCGAGCACATGCGCGAGGAGCGCGAGCTGCTCGCCGGACGCATCGAGTTGCCGCGCTTTCGCACCGACTTCCGCGACCGCTCCGCGCTCGTGGTCGTGCGCGGCGTCGATCATCAGCGCGACCTGCGCGCGCTGCGGTCCTTTATTCGCGATACGCGTCCTGTGCTGGTGGCCGTAGACGGCGGCGCCGATGCGCTCCTGGAGGCCGGTCTGACCCCCCACATGATCCTCGGCGACATGGACTCGGCCAGCGAGGCGGCTTTGCTGGCGGCCCACGAGGGCAAGACCGAGCTGGTGGTGCACTCATACCCCGATGGCCGCGCCCCCGGCCGCCGGCGCCTGGAGGAGCTCGGCGTACCCTTCAAGCTGGTCCCGGCGCCCGGCACCAGTCAGGACGTGGCGATGCTGCTCGCCGCGGAGAAGGGTGCCCGTCTGATCGTGACGGTTGGCTCGCAGTTCAACCTCGTCGAGTTCCTCGATCGCAATCGCGAAGGGATGTCCTCGACCTTTCTGACCCGGTTGCGGATCGGCGAGATCCTCGTGGACGCCAAGGGGGTGAGTCGCCTGTACAGGCCGATGCCGGGCCTCGCCCCGCTGGTCGTCGTGATCGTGGCAGGCTTGATCGCGTTGATAGCGGTCGTATGGATGACCCCGGCGCTACGCGACGTCGTGGATCTACTATGGCTCAAGTTGCAATTGCTGTTCGGCTCCGGCAGCTGAGGCACTCACCAAGATGTTCGACTACCGCTATCACGCGCTTTCGCTTGCTGCCGTGCTGTTCGCGCTCGCCGTGGGAATCCTGATCGGCGTAGCGATCGGAGACTCGAATCTGGTCTCCTCGGCTCAGAACGGAATCGTCAAGAACCTGCGCTCCGAAGTAAACGATTCCCAGCACAGCCTCGAACGGGTCGGTGCTCATCTCTCCGAAGAGGAAACGCTCGCGGGCGACCTTTGGCCGTTTGCGGTCCACGACCTGCTCTCCGCCAAGAACATCGGCCTTGTATTCCTTGGTGGCTCATCCGATCAGATCGACTCGCTCGTGCGCGGCGGCGTGGGGGAGGCCGGCGGCAGCGTAAAGGCGGTGGTGGCCGTACGCGAGCCTCTTGACATCGCCGGCGTTGCTGCGCAGGCAACGGGCTATCGCTACACCGCGCTGGCCTCAGACCCCTCGCTACTCAAGGAATTCGGGGTGCGCATCGGCAAGCAGCTCGTCAGCGGCGGGCAGTTGCTCGAACGAGTCCACACGAGGCTGCTCAGCTCCTATGACGGGGAACTGGGCAAGCTCGAAGGACTGGTCGTCGTGCGCGCGGACCCCACCGGCATGAGCGAACAGGCAGCCAAGGGCACCGCCGAATTCAATGCGGGCCTGATCGACGGAGTCGCCTCGGAAGGCGTGCCCGCCGTGGGGGTCGAGTTGACGAGCACACAACCCTCCCAGGTGCCGTGGTACAAGGCCGAAAACCTGGCGAGCGTCGACGATCTCGACACGGTCGCGGGGCGTGCTGCGTTGGCGTTTGCCTTGGGAGGAGACCACGGGGCCTATGGCGTCAAGTCGAGCGCCGACTCGCTGCTTCCCTCGGTGGTCGCCTCTTCGAGCACGCATTGAGATCCCAAGGTTCACGACTCAATCCGCCGGGATCGAGGCGGCCGTTCTCCGACGTCCTGGTGAGGATGCCCGATGTGCCACCTAAGGTGCCCGCCGAATCCCGCGGGCCGGGAGCGCGCGTCCGCGTATGCCGCTAACTTGCGCCGGTGCACGCACTCCCGTTCGTGTTGGCCAGCCTCTGCGCGGCTGGCCTGGCTTCACCGTTCTTGCGAGCGTTGCGCGAGAGCGGCCACGTCAAGGCCAACTACCGCCGGCACGACGTCGCCTTTCCTTTCGGGGTGCTGAGCGTGGCCGGGGCGCTGCTGGCGCTGGCGCCGCTCGCGCTGGCGCAACGCCTGAAAATAGCCGAGCTACTCCACCCCGAGACGCTCACCGTCGCCGTGTACGTGCTCGGGGTCGCCTTCCTCGGGCTTGTGGACGACACGCTCGGGGGGGAGCCGCGCGGCTGGCGCGGCCACGGACGGGCCGCGATGCGCATGCAGCTCTCAACTGGTGCGCTCAAGGCGGCGGGATCGCTGGGGCTCGCGCTGTACGCGATGAGCTACGCGGGGCTCTCAACCGATCGCTGGCTGCTGGCAAGCGCGGTGCTCGTGCTGGCCACGAACGTCTTCAACCTGCTCGACCTGCGGCCCGGGCGCGCTACGAAGGTGTTCGTGCTGCTCGGCGCGGGCCTCACGATCGGCGCCGCGAGCGTGCGTCCGCTATGGGCATTGGGCCTGTTTGTCGGACCTGCGCTCGTCGCGGGGCTCTATGATCTGCGCGAACGCGCGATGCTCGGAGACACAGGAGCAAACCTGCTCGGAGCTCTCGCGGGCCTGTGGCTGGTCCTCACCTTGCCGGCGCTCGGCCAGGCAGTGGCGCTCGCCGTCCTAGTACTTGTAACGGTCTACGGGGAGCTTCGCTCGATCTCGAGCCTCGTAGAGCGGATTCCGCTGCTGCGCCAACTAGACTCTTGGGGCAGGCCGCAGGGCCTTCCAAGATGACTTCGCCCCACTCCGACCGCCACGCACAGGCTCCGGCCAAGACCCGGTTCGTCTTCGTCACCGGCGGTGTGGTCTCCTCGCTCGGCAAGGGCATCGCGGCCGCTTCGATCGGACGGCTGCTCGTGGCGCGCGGCCTGACCGTGGGCTTGCAGAAGTTCGACCCCTACATAAACGTCGACCCGGGCACGATGTCCCCCTACCAGCACGGCGAGGTGTTCGTCACCGAGGACGGCGCCGAGACCGACCTCGACTTGGGCCACTATGAGCGTTTCACCGACTCCAACACGAGCCGTGCTTCCAACGTAACGGCTGGGGGCATCTATGACACCGTGATCCGTCGCGAGCGCCGCGGCGACTACCTCGGTGGGACCGTGCAGGTCGTACCGCACATAACCGATGAGATCAAGCAGCGGATTGCCTTGATCGCCGAGTCCACAGACGTGGACTTCGTCATCACCGAGATCGGGGGTACCGTCGGCGACATCGAGTCCCTGCCATTCCTCGAGGCGATCCGCCAGTTTCCCGTGGACGTCGGTAGGCGGCGTTGCATGTTCATTCATCTCACGCTCGTGCCCTATATCGGGCATGCGGGCGAGCTGAAGACAAAGCCGACACAGCATTCGGTCAACGAGCTGCGACGCATTGGAATCGCGCCCGACATGTTGATGTGCCGCTCGGAGGGCCCGCTCTCGATGGACATTCGCAAGAAGATCGCTCTGTTCGCGAGCCTGCCCTCGGACGCGATCGTCTCCGCCCGCGACGTCGACAACATCTACCGGGTGCCGCTCGTATTCCGCGAGCAGGGTGTGGACGATTTCATCCTCGACCACTTCGCGATGGAGGCGCCGGCGCCCGAGCTCTCGAAATGGCAGGAGCCGATCGTGCGCGCCGAGCAGGCGCAGCGCACGGTGCGGATCGCGCTCGTCGGCAAGTACGTGCAGCTCGAGGACGCCTATCTGTCGGTCTGCGAAGCGCTGCGCCACGCCGCGGCACTCCAGGGAGCCCAGGTGCAGATCGACTGGGTCGACTCCGAGCACCTGGAGGCGCGCAATGCCGCCGTCGGGGAGGATCCGCGCAGCGCACACGAATTGCTGGAGGGCGCCGACGGGATCTTGATCCCGGGAGGCTTCGGAGGCAGGGGCATCGAGGGCAAGATCGCGGCGGCGCAAATCGCGCGTGAGCGGCGCATTCCCTATTTGGGCATCTGTCTCGGCATGCAGATCGCCGTCGCCGAGTTCGCAAGGCATGTCGCGGGCATGGAGGGAGCCAACTCGACCGAGTTCGACATCGAGACGCCCTACCCGGTGATCGACCTCCTGCCCGAGCAGAAGGAGGTCGCCGACCTCGGCGGGACGATGCGCCTCGGCGCCGACCCGATCAAGCTGCACGACGGCACTCGTGTGCGCGAGGCATATGGGGAGGCGGTCGTCTACGAGCGCCACCGCCACCGCTACGAGGTCAACAACCTGCTGCGCAAGCGCCTGCAGAGCGCGGGTATGTGCATCTCGGGAACTTCCCCCGACGAGCGTTTGGTGGAGGTTGTCGAGTTGGAGGATCATCCGTTCTTCGTGGCCTCCCAGTTCCATCCCGAGTTCAAGTCGCGTCCGGAGCGCCCAGCACCGCTGTTCAAGGACTTCATCGCTGCTGCCTCACAACAACTGGACGCACCGCCCGCAGGCGACCGCACGCTCGCCGGTCGCTCGTGAGCGCGAACGACCGCTCCGCCCGCATGGACGATCCGGTCCCGCTCAGCCGCCCCGTATGCGTCCGCGCGGTATTTCACGTCTCGAGCGACGAGCAGGCCCAGGCGGTCGCCTCGAGGATGGTTGACAAGGCCCACCAGATCGCAAATCTGCCCGAGTGCGAATGCGACGTAGACGTCAGCATCGAGCGCACGCCGGCGGGCACGATCGGCCTGCTCGACACGAGTGCCGCGCCGGTCGCGGGCCGCCCCGAGAAGCTCTAGCGCCTTGTTGAAGCTTCGCCGAGCCACCGTCCTCGAGGCGGGACCCGCCGACGGGCCCGAGCAGGAGCTTGCGATCTCCCTCGACGGCGAGCGCCGTCCCGCCATCGTCGACGTCGCCCTGATGGGTCCGGGCGTTCAGGGCGACGAGGTGATCGTGAACGTGGCGGCGCGCGACCTCGGCCTGGGCTCTGGCGGTTTCGACGTCGTCCATGTCAATCTCACGCGAGGGCTCGCCGGCGAGGGTAGGGCGGGCGCGCACGTGATGAAGCTCAACTACACGAGCCTGCAGCACGCGGTGGCGCCGGTCGAGCGGGAGCAGCTGCGGTTACCGCTGGGCGGACCCGTCGCGGTGCTGGCCCTGCACGGCCAGCTTGCCTGCGTGGCCTGGGCTTTCGCGCGCGCCAGTCCAGAGCGCCGGCTCGGATACGTTCAGACGCAGGGAGGGGCCTTGCCGGGGGGGCACTCGCGCGTTGTGCGCCTGCTGCTCGAACGGGGGCTGCTCGCCGGGCACATAACGGCCGGGACGGCTTACGGGGGTGAGCTCGAGGCGATCACGACCGCCGGCGCGCTACACCACGGATTGCACGAGCTCGGCTGGGATGCCGTGGTGTGCGGGCCGGGTCCGGGGATCGTAGGATCGAGCTCGCCGCTCGGCCACGGCGGCATGAACGCGCTCGACTCCGCGCACACCGCACTCGCGCTGGGCGCCCCGGCGCTGCTCGTGGCGCGCATGTCATCGGCCGACGGCAGGCCCCGCCACCGCGGACTCTCCCATCACACGCTCACGGTGCTCGACATGCTGCTCGAGCCCGTCACCGTGGCGCTCCCAGCCGGAATCCGCTCGCCCGCGGGCGCCGATCTGCGCGCCAGCCTCGGCTCGGTATTCGCAGCCGCCCGGGAGCGCTCCAAGCCGCAACTGGAGCTCGACGTGGAGCGTCCCGCGCGCATGGCCCGCCACGACTGGCGACACGCCCCGGTCGACCTGCCGGCCTACCTCGCCGGCGGGCTGCCGGCGCAGACGATGGGTCGCCGTCTCCTCGAGGATCCGCTCTTCTTCGGGGCGGCCCTGGCTGCCGGGACGGTGCTCGCCGATCTCGGGGAGGGCGCCGAGGAGCACTAGCTTTGCCTTGCCAAGCGAGGGTAGCTGGGGCAAGGCCGGCTGACGGACACCACAGGCTCGCCACGCTCCGCGGTCGCCGAGGGCGGTGAGAGTCGGCTTGCATCGCCAGGAAGCCTGGCGCTGGGGGCGAATTTGCGATCGTGGGCGACTCTGGAGCAGGTCGGAATCCGTGCGGCGAGGAGCGCCTGGAGCAGTTGACGCTCGATTTCCTGGCCCACTTGGAGCTCGAGCGGGGGCTGTCGCGCAACACGTTGCACGCATACCAGTCAGATCTCGCCCAATTCAGCCGCTACTTGGCACGTCGCGGTGTCTCGCCCTTGCAGGCACAGCACGGGGACCTCGCCGGGTTCCTTTCAGAGCTCGCGGCAGGCGGCGATGATCGCGCGCCCGCTTCGCCGGCCACGCTCCAGCGCAAGGCAGCCTGCTTGCGCTCGTTCTACCGGCACCTGCGCCGAGAATGCCTGGTCGCGCACGACCCCACGGCCGACCTGCGGAGCCCGCCGAAGCTGATGCGCCTGCCGAAGGTCCTTTCCCGCGAGCAGGTCGCCAAGCTCTTGGAGCAGCCGCGGGGAGTCGAGCCGTTGGCGCTGCGCGACAGGGCCCTGCTGGAGCTGATGTACGCCTGTGGCCTGCGCGTCTCTGAGGTAACCGGCCTGGAGGTTGGCGATGTCGACCTCGAGGAGGGGATGCTACGCGCGTGCGGGAAGGGCTCCAAGGAGCGGATCGTGCCGGTGGGGCGCCGCGCCGTGGAGGCGCTCGAGCGCTATCGCCGGGGCGGCCGCCCGCCGCTTGTGGGTTTGCGCGTGGAGAGCAGCTTGTTCGTCAACCATCGCGGCGCGCGTCCAACGCGCCAGGGCATCTACAAGATCATCCAGAGCCATGCCCGTAGCGCGGGCTTGGCCCAGCAGATGACCCCACACACGTTGCGCCACACCTTCGCCACGCACCTGCTTGCCGGGGGGTGCGACCTGCGCTCGCTCCAAGAGATGCTCGGCCACGCGGATCTCGCGACCACGCAGATCTACACGCACCTGTCGGCCGACCGTCTCAAGGATGCCTACTTCGGCGCGCACCCGCGCGCGCATATGCTGGCAGGCTCACATGCCAGAGCTCCCCGAGGTCGAGACGATCAGGCGCCAGCTGGCGCCGCTGGTAGAAGGACGCACGCTTGAGCGTGTGGAGATCCTCGATGCGCGCTGGTGCAGGCCACTCGCTCCCAACGAAATGGAAGATGCACTCACGGGACGCAAGGTGGAGCGGCTGGGACGGCGCGGCAAGTACCTCCTATGGAGCTTGAGCGAAGAGGTCTATCTGGCCCAACATTTGCGCATGACCGGCACGGTGCTGTGCGATCCGGGCCCCGAGCAGGCGCATATACGAGTGCGAATCGATTTGGAACGTCGCGACCGGCGTGCGCGTGGCGGCGGCGGGGCGAGCGCGCGACGCCCCCCGTCCAACGGTGCTGGGGGAGGGCGCTTGGCGATCGTGGACCCGCGGCGCTTCGGCACGGGCGAGCTGCTGCTCGGCGAGGAGGCGCTGGAAGCATTCTTTGACGCGCGCCTGGGCCTCGAGCCGCTGGACGAGCGCTTCACGGCTGGGCATCTGCGTGCGCTCGCGCGCGGGCGCACCGCGCCGATCAAGGCATTCCTGCTCGATCAGCGGCGCATCGCCGGCGTGGGCAACATCTATGCCGACGAGGCTTTGCACAGGGCCGGGATACATCCACTGCGTCCAGCTGGTCGCCTGGATGCCGGGCAGCACACGCGTTTGCGCGAGGCCCTGATTTGGGCGCTGGAGGCGGGCATCGAGGCGCGCGGGGCAACGATCGACGACTTCCGCCATGTCGACGGTGTGTGGGGCTCCTTTCAGGACCGCTTTCAGGTGCACCGCCGCGAGGGCGAGCCCTGCCCGCGGTGCGGGCACACGATCGTGAAGCTGGTGGTCGCCGGGCGCGGCACGTACGTCTGCGAGCGCTGCCAGCCTCGGCCGCGCGGGGGCGTCCGGCGTCCGGCGCTCAGACCACGGCCGTCGGCGAGCCGTCGACCGGCTCCGACGGGGCGAGCAGCCCGCTCCTGACGGCCGCAAGCGTCTCGCTGAAGCCACCGACGAGCTGCCCGTCGAGGACCACC
>DATMPT010000106.1:0-7016 GCA_035567355.1 Solirubrobacteraceae bacterium | reverse complement strand
GACGACGCGGGTGAAGCGGCAGACGGTGCCCTCGGCGATCGCCATGTTGGTGAGACCGCCCACGTTCAGGTAGAGCACCCGTCCGGCATGCTCGTCGTCGGTGCGGTGCAGTGCGCGGATCAGCGCAAAGGCGGACAGGTCGATCCCTTCGGGGCGCAGCCCGGCGCCGCGCACCGCGCTGAGCAGGCGTTCGATCATGTCGCGCTGGGCCGCCACCACGATCACGCGCTGGCGCGGTCCGGCGGGCGTATCGATCACGCCGAGCGGATGGAAGTCGAGCACGGCGTTGTCGAGCGGCATCGGCACCTGGTCCTCGGCCTGGAAGCGCACCGCGGTCGCCAGCTCCTTGCGGTCGGTGAGCGGCGGCAGCTCAAGCGTACGCAGAACGGTGCGTTGGTTTGCGACGCCGACGCGCACGCGCTTGTCCAGGCGGGAGTCCGCGAACAGCTCGCGCAACGTCTCGGTAAGCGCGCCACCGTCGAGCACTTCGCCCTCGCGGACCGTATCGGGCGGCAAGGGCATGCCGGCCGCGCGCTGGACGAGGATCGAGCCGTTTACGCGTGCCTGCACGGCGCTGACGTAGCCAGGCTGAATGTCCAAGCCGACGAGCGTCGAGCCTCCGCGGGAGCGTCCGCGGCTCAATTTCAAGGTCGGGTTTGCCATTGCGAGCAGCTTGCGCTTGCTCACGGGCTCGACCACGTCGGCTACAGGCGGCTCCGGTGGAGCGTCGACGACGATCGACGTGGGCCTGCTCAGGCTGAGGTTCTCGTTGGGCATGGTCCCGGTCCTTGCAGGCGCTAGTTGAGGAAATGATTGGTGTAGAGGTTTACGAGCGGCTCGCCCGCGAAGACCGCGACGATCGAGCCCAGGGCGAGGAACGGACCGAACGGCACGGCCGTCTTGCGTGCGACGAGGGCGCCCTTGCGCGCGAATACCAACCCGCCGAACAGCACGCCGGCGAGCAGCGCGATCAGCATCGCCGGCGCGACGGCGCTGCCAAGGAAGAGACCCATGACGCCGGCAAGCTTGACGTCGCCCATGCCCATGCCGCCCGGGTAGGCGATCGCGGCGATCAGCAGGGCGCCGCCGGCGGCGAGGCCGGCGATCAGCCGCTCAGGCTCGCCGCTTGGGTCGAGCGCGGTGCCGAGGGCAAGCGCCAGGATCGCTCCGAGCGCGGTCAGCTTGTTGGGGATGATCCGGTGCTCGGCGTCGATCAGGGCGATCGGGACGAGCAGCAGGATGAAAGCCACATTCAGCGCGATCGTCGCGGCGCTACCGCCGGCGAGCACGGCGCCCACGCACAGCAGCGCTGTGAGCCCCTCCACGAGTGGATAGCGCCTGGAGATCGATGCTTCGCAGTTGCGACAGCGTCCCCGCAACAACAGCCACGAGAGGATCGGCACGTTGTCATACGGCTTGACCGCCACCCCGCACGCGGGACAGTGCGATGCCGGGCGCACGAGCGACTCGCGGCGCGGCAGCCTGTATACGACGACGTTCAGGAACGATCCGATCATCGCTCCGAACACACCGGCGAAGGTTGCGGTCTCCATGGAGCACTCATCGGCTCACGCCGCTTCTCACTTGAGTGCACCTGCAAGCGGACGGTCATAGTCCGATGCCTGGGCTGAGACTCGGACGTCGAGGCGCAGAGAAGACGGCCCGATGGCCGCCTTCTCTGTTACGCAGAGGCTCGAAGCGAGATGCCTCAAACTCGGCCTTACCAGCTGCCTGTCGGACAGCCGCCCTTGTTCGATTCGGCGGCGGCTTTGCACGTGCGGGTGACAACCCCGCCTGCGTTGGTGATCGTGAATTCGTCGCCGGTCGGCTCGGCGGTTGCCGTCACTTCGTAGCCTTTGCCGGATTCAATCGCTGTCGCCGCACTGATCCAAGCGTCTTTTCCGTCGTTTGCGATCGGCATCGATTTCTCGATTGCCTGCAAGACTTTCGGTTCTATAGTCAAATAGCTGCCATTGTTGTCTGTCCCGACCGTCTCGGCCGTCGTCTGGGCAGTGCGCGCGAGCTCCTTGCCAGACGCGTCGTCGGCCTTGCCCTTCTGGTTTAGGAAAGCGGGAATCGCGATCGCGGCCAGAATGCCGATGATCATGATCACGACCAACAGCTCGATCAGCGTAAAGCCCGACTCCTCTCTCGCCAGTGGATGTAGTCGATGTCTCAAGGGGTTCCTATATTAGGATACACAATGGGGACGGCCGATCGGCCGTCCCCATTTGCAGTGCTGGTACCGTCTCTGTCCAAAGCGTGACGCTTTGAATGCAGGCGACTACCAGCTGCCCGACGTGCCGCCTTTGCAGCCGGTCGTGGTGCTTTTACAGGTTCGACTGATTGCTCCAGTAGATTCGCGCTTGATGAAGAATTCATCGTGGGTCGTATTTGACTTCGATTCGAGTTCGTATTCATTGGAGGTGGGACTTCCAACCACTTTGAATGTCGCACTCGAGGCGTCGTTGAGCGTCTGCTCGATTTTCTGCAATTCACCGGTTGTCATGCCTTCGTAGCTGCCGTTGTGGTCGGTCGAATACGTCTCGGCCGCCGTCTCTGCCGTACGCACCTGCGTCTTGGCAGCGGCGTCGTTGGCCTTGCTCTTCTGGTTGAGGAACGACGGAATTGCGATCGCGGCGAGGATGCCGATGATCAGGATTACCACCAGGAGCTCGATGAGCGTGAAACCACCCTCATCGCCTGAGCGCTGGCGCAGTCGATATAGCATTGAATCCTCCTTAGGATTCCGTTTTCTAGGGCGCCAGCCCTCAGTTCAACCGTCACCTTTGACGGTGCGTCCCATGGTGAATCTTACGATCCGCCAAGAGGCCGCCGGCTTTGCCTAACACCCTCATGGGCGCTTGCCTTGTCCCGCTGGTCTGGCTTGTCAGCGCGTTCATCGACCGTGGCGCACGAGCGCTTTAGCGCTGCACGCAGTTTGGACGCATTTACCTCGAGAGCGCCTTTAACATGTACAAACCTGCGATCGCGCCCAGTGGCAGACAGCTAACGGCGCTTGGCCGCGGCTTGTTCCCGCTGGAACTCCTGCGCGTCCATGCCCGGCAAACGCTCACCGCCACCGCGGCACCACGGACAGGTGACCTTGGTGGCGCGGCCACCGAGGTTTGAGATGACCTTGCCGCTGCCATGGCAGGGCACGCAGATGCGCGGCTCGTGCGACTCCTGGGCGCCGCCAGCCTCCTGCTCGCCATCCTCATTGGAGGAGGCTGCCTTGCGGGTACCTCTGGCCGCGGCCGGCTTGCGATCATGCGCATTACTCATAGGGCCCTCACACTACCTACCCACGCGCGCCTGTGGCGCGTGCGGGTACGCCCGGGGTCGTCCTGGATTAGCGTTCTGAGCGTGCGGACGCCCACCATCCCCCTACGCTGGGTCGCGCTCGCGCTGATCACGGCCCTGGCCGCGGCGCTCCGACTGATAGATCTGGGATCCGTGCGCCTTGACCCGTTCTATGACGCGGCCGTGCGCAGCATGGGGGGCTCCTGGCACAACTTCTTCTTCGGCGCCTACGAGCCGGGCGGGAGCGTATCGATCGACAAGCCACCCGTTGACCTGTGGCTACAGGTGGCAAGCGTCAAGCTGCTCGGATGGGGCTCCACCTCGTTGAAGCTGCCCGAGGCGCTCGCGGGCGCCGTCGCGGTGCCGCTGCTCTACGGCGCCGTGCGCCGTCCCTTCGGCGTGCTCGCAGGGCTCCTCGCGGCCTTGGCACTGGCGGTCCTGCCGATCGAGGTGATCACCGCGCGCAGCGACACGATGGACGCGGTCATGATGATGTTGCTCGTGCTCGCACTCCTCGCGGCGGTGCGCGCGTGTGAGACCGGCCGCACCGCCTGGCTTCTGGCAGCCGCGGCCGCGCTCGGACTCGCGTTCAACGTGAAGCTGTTGGAGTCGATCGTGGCCTTGCCCGGCCTGTTCGTACTCGTCTGCCTGGGGTTGCCGGGGGCTTCGCCCGGCACGAGCGGGGGCGCACACAACCGGTCACGTATGAGGCTGGCGGGCCAGCTTGCCGCGGCGGCGGCGGTATACGTGGTGGTGGCGCTCTCGTGGCTGGGGGCGACCCTGCTGTTCGCAGCCAACGAACGTCCCTACGCGATCGGCTCAACCAACGGCAGCGCATGGAACGCGGCCTTCGTGTTCAACGGCAGTGAACGCTTGAGCGGCAAAGCGGTAGAAGTTGGCCAAGCTGCGACTGCAGCAGCTCAGCGCGGTGGCAAAGGCGGCCGCCTGAGCACCGTGGGTACGCCACCCATCACTCCTCCCTCCCCCACACGCCTACTCGCGCGTAGCGGCCAGCTTCCGGCCAAGTGGCTCGGGTGGGAGGCCCTGGCGGCGCTGCTCTTGGGAGCGGCCGTGGTCGCCTCGCTGGCCCGTCATCGAGCCGACCGGGTACAGCGCGCCACGGCGGTCGGCCTATTCGTGTGGCTGCTCACTGGCATCGTACTGTTCAGCGAGATGGCGCGACTGCACCCGCGCTACGTAGAGAGCTTCACGCCGGCCGTGGCCGCCATGTTCGGAATCGGCGTGGCTTTGCTCGCAAGCGTGCCGGGGCGCGCCAGACTGCTCGCCGTGCCGTTGACGGCGTTGCTCGCGGTCCCGCTCGTGGCGAGCATCGAAGCGGTGGCCGACCACACCTCCGACGCGGGCAACGTGGGCGCGCTCAACCCCGCAGAGCAGCAGGAGCTCAGCGCATACCTGCGTGCCCACCAGGCAGGCGCACGCTACGAGCTGGCCGCCGGCGCATCGACCAATGTGGCCTCCCTGATCGTGCAGGACCAGCGCCCCGTGCTGATGCTCACTACCTATAACGGTCTCCCGTTTACAAGCGTGGCCCAACTGAAGTCCTTGATCGCACGCGGCGCGGTGCGCTACGCGTTTCTCGATTCCCGCTGCACCCCGCGCACGCTCATGACCGCCCCCGGATGTGCTCCGGCGGCATTGTGGGTGCGCGCGCACGGCACCGACGTTTCCCGGCAAGCCGGTCTACACGCAAATGGCGTCTTGTGGCGACTACCCGGGGTTGTACGGTGAGCAACATGGACTCCCCAGCCTCAATGCACATCCTCGTCGTCGACGACGAGGCATCCCTGCGCGACACGCTCACACGCTCGTTCTCCAAGGAGGGACATACCGTCGAGGCGGTGGCCGACGGCGCGCAGGCGATCGAGCGCGCAAGCGCAGGCCAGTTCGACGTGATCCTGCTCGACGTGGCGCTGGGTGCCGGGCCCAACGGCTATGACGTGTGCCGCTCTTTGCGCGAGCAGCGCAACATCGTGCCGATCATCATGCTCACCGCACTCGACACCGAGGCAGACGCCGTTCAGGGTCTGGAGGCCGGCGCTGATGACTACGTAACAAAGCCGTTCGGCCTGGCCGAGCTGCGTAGCCGCATCCGCGCCGTCTTGCGCCGCTCGGGTCCGCGGGCCTTCGGTCGCGAGGTATTGAGCATCGGCCCAATCGTGCTCGACCGCTCCCACCGCGAGGCGAGCGCCCATGGCGAGCCTGTGAAGCTCACCTTCTCAGAGTTCGAGCTGCTCGCTCACCTGATGAGCGAACCAGGCCGCTTGTTCAATCGCCAAGAGCTGTTGCGCGCCATCTGGGGCGACTCCGCCTACCGCGACCCGCGTGCGATCGACGTCCATATCAGGCATTTGCGCGAGAAGATCGAGCAGAAGCCCGAGGAGCCCAAGCTGATCCTGACCGTGCGTGGCGCCGGGTATCGCTTCCAGGAGCCGTGAGCCGCCCGGCCTGGCAAGGCGAGGTCACGGGTACTCGCTTCGCTGGTAGGCGCCGGCGCGTGCTGGGCCTGCGCCCCAGGGTGTTCGCCGCGCTGCTGCTCTCCAGCGCGGTCACCCTCGCCGTAGCGGCCCCGGCACTGCTCTCGCCGCTCGAGCACCGCCTGCGCGCGGATGGCGAAAAAGCGGTGTATGCGGCCATCTCGGCCTCGCGCGCAGAGTTCGCCGAGATCGGAGTCGATCCGAGCAGCGGCCGGCCGGACACACAGGAACTTGCCGCGTCGGTAGCGCTCCTGCGCAGGCGCTCGGGCGCTCAGGTGACGGTCCTCGATCACCGCCTGAACACGGTCTATTCGCCGATCAACCAAGACCTCGACGTGCCCGACTACTACTCCCAGGTGAGCCGGGCCTTGCGCAGCGGCCGGGGCGTGCACACGCTGATCGGCGACGAGCTGGTGGCGGCCGAGCCGATGCAGATCGGCAAGAATGGCCCGACCGACGCGGTCGTGCTCGTGCGTCGCCTGCAATACGTGAGCTCGGCGGTGAACGTCGTGCAAAAAGCCTTCATCGAGGCCGCCGCCGTGGGCTTCGGCATCGCTCTGCTGCTCGGCCTAGCCCTCACCACCACGCTCCTGCGGCGCTTGGAGCGCCTGCGCGAAGCAGCGGGAGAACTCGAGCGGCGCGGGCTGGAGGCCCCGATCCACGTCGACGGGCGCCGCGACGAGATCGGCGACTTGACGCGAGCGTT
Source organism: Solirubrobacteraceae bacterium (assembly GCA_035567355.1). Taxonomy (GTDB): domain Bacteria; phylum Actinomycetota; class Thermoleophilia; order Solirubrobacterales; family Solirubrobacteraceae; genus Palsa-744. The sequence continues at coordinate 512 of DATMPT010000106.1, read as the reverse complement.
CGCGAGCATGCAGGCACGCTTGCGCCGCCAGGAAGAGGCTAGGCACGCGTTCGTGGCGACCGCTTCGCACGAGTTGCGCACTCCGCTCACGTCATTGGACGGCACCTTGGAGCTGCTCGAAGACGATCTCGACGCGAGCAGGCTCGATCTCGACGACGCGCGCGAGCGCGCCGTGCGTGCACGCGAGCAGTCGCGCCGGCTGTCGAACCTGGCCACAGACCTGCTCGACCTGAGCCGCCTGGACGCGGAGGTGTCCTTGCGGGCCGAGCCCGTCGAGCTTGGCGAGGTGTCTCGCGCGGTCGCCGCCGAGTTCGAGCACAGAGCCGCCGATCGCGGTGTGAGGATCGAGTCACACCAGGCCGCACAGGCGTGCTGGGCACTGTGCGACCCGGGCGCGGTCGCGCGGATCGTGCGGATCCTGCTCGACAACGCGATCGGCCTCGCGCCGAGCGGCTCGACGGTGCGGACGCACACGGCGAGCGACGAGCGTTGGGCCCAGGTGACGGTGAGCG
>DATMPT010000105.1:0-2506 GCA_035567355.1 Solirubrobacteraceae bacterium | reverse complement strand
CCTCGAGCGCCTCCGGCTCGGGAAAGAGATGGGTAAGCCCGCCGCGCGCATCCTCAACCTGCTCGCCACACTGGGCCACGAGACGCGCGGCATGCGTGCGAGCGGCGGCGGTAGAGACTTGCTGGCCCAAGACCGCGCGTATAGCCAGCTCGGGCCCGTCCACACAACGCGGGACGCGGCGTCCGGCCGAACGCGCCACGACGGGGCCGAGCGCCGGATCGCCACCGAGCAGCTCGTCGATCGCGACCGGATCGGCGTCCAGGTCGAGTAGCCAGCGGCAGCGTGCGATCGCGGTCGTCAGGTCGCGCAGGTCGGAGAGCATCATGCGGCAGGCCACGTACTCGGGGGCGGGAGTGAGCTCGACGATGCCCGGTCCGTGCGGCAAGCGCAGCGTGCGCCGATAGGTGTCCTCGCGGACCTCCTCCACGCCTGGCACGGCGGTGGCGGCGAGATGTCCAAAGAGGTTGCTGGGACAAAGCGGCCGGCGAAACGGGAGCCGCAACAGGACGGCAGCCGGCGCTCCCGCCAGGAAAGCAGGACGTCCAGCCGAGTGCTCGCGCAAAGCCTCACCGCCACCGCCGAGCGTCGCACGCTCGCGGGCATCCCCGCGAGTACCCCGCCCCCGCGCGCGCTTGCGCAACTCGGTGGGCGCGGTCGCGAACACAGCACGGATTGTGTCGTTGAACTGTCTCACGCTCGAGAAGCCCGAGGCAAACGCGATCTCCACCATTGTGAGCGCGGTCGTCTCGATCAATACACGCGCGGTCTGCGCGCGCTGGGCGCGAGCGATCGCGATCGGCCCCGCACCGACCTCGGCAAGCAGCATGCGCTGCAGCTGGCGCACGCTATAGCCGAGCCGCGCGGCCAAGCCGGGCACGCCTTGGCGATCGACGACGCCATCGGCGATCAAGCGCATTGCCCTGGCCACGGCATCTGCTCGCCCGTCCCACTCCGGAGAGCCTGGTGCCGCATCGGGACGACAGCGCTTGCATGCCCTGAAGCCGGCCTGCTGGGCCGCCGCCGCCGAAGGATAGAAGCGCACATGCTCGCGCTTGGGCGTCATCGCGGGACAGCTTGGCCGGCAATAGATGCCGGTGGACGTCACAGCCGCGAAGAACCATCCGTCAAAGCGCGGATCCCTGGAGCTCGCGGCCTGGTAGCAACGCTCGAAGTCTTCGATCACGCCCCCAGTGTGACCTACTCGGAGGCGGATGTCTGGCGGGATTGCGACATCACCGTCGGGTTGGGCAACGGGGAGCTCGCCTCGCGGGCCACCTCAACCACGGCCGGTGGCGAGCCCGCCGGCCAAGTCCCAGGCCAGCATCCAAGCACCACGAGGCGGAACCACGCGCCAAGCCTCATAAGGTGGAGGACATGACCGTGGAGTTCCTATTCTGGGAGGGCTGCCCCTCCCACCCCAAGGCACTTGCCGACTTGCGCGAGACGATGCGCGAAGCAGGGCTCGACCCGCGGGACATCGCCATCCGCGAGGTCCACAGCGAGGCCGAGGCCGCAACCGAGCGCTTCGTCGGCTCCCCCACGATCCGCATCGACGGTGTCGACATCCAACCGGTCGAGGAGGAGCCCGTTGGCTTGACCTGCCGCGTATACCATCGTCGCGACGGGCGCATCTCGGCGACACCCGACCCGGCTGACGTGCGCGAGGCGCTCCGCGCGGCCGAAGCCGAGCACGGCGCCAACCCCCAAAACAAGGACCCCGCGCCTCGAGGCGGGTCCCCCCACCCAGATAAGGACAGGACATAGATGCCAGAGATCGGCGAGATCGCCCCGAAGTTCATCCTGCCAGACACCGACGGCGCCACGCATGGGCCGGATGGCGCATCGGCGACGGTGGTTGTGTTCACCTGCAACCACTGCCCTTACGCGCTGGCCTGGCACGAGCGGACCATCGCCGTCGCCCACGCCTACGCAGATCGCGGCGTCAAGGTGCTCGCAATCAACCCCAACGATGCCGAGCGCTACCCGCGCGACTCGATCGAGGCGATGCGCGCGCGTGTGCAGGCCGGCGACTTCGACGGCGTCCCCTACCTGCGCGACGCATCCCAGGAGGTCGCCCACGCCTACGACGCCAAGACTACCCCCGACGTGTTCGTGCTCGACGCGGATGGCGTCCTGCGCTACCGGGGCGCACCGGACGCCGACTACGAAGACCCCTCCCAGAACGCCTCCTACCTGCGCGCCGCACTCGATGCCGTGCTCGAGGGCCGCGAGCCCGAGCCGGCCTATACCCACCCGGTGGGATGCTCGATCAAGTGGAAGTCGGAGGCTGAGGATGCCTAGGGCTGCGCTCAACGCCGCCCGGCGATCGCCTTCGCGCCCTTCGACGGCACCAGCACCACCGCCCTCCGGCTTGTGCGCTCGGGGCGGCGCTCGACCGGGCGCAGGCTGAGCGCCCTCATCAACTCTTCGAGCACGATTTTCGCCTCGAACTGCGCGAAGGAGGCTCCGATGCAGCGGCGCACCGAGCCGCCGAAGGGAAACCAGC
>DATMPT010000104.1:0-7736 GCA_035567355.1 Solirubrobacteraceae bacterium | reverse complement strand
TCTTCCAGCTGAGCTATAGCCCCAAGTTGGTCAATCGTATAACGCTTTGGTGCTCGGAGTCGGATCTCAATCTCCAGGCATGAACTCGGGCACGTCCAGATCGCCACTGGGCTCCTCGCGTGCTGAACCGCGCGAGTGGGGGAGAGAGGCGTCTCGGTGGGCTCGGCTACCCGATCCGGCTCTCGGCGCCGTCTGGTCCAGCCGGGCGGTCATGCTGCCGTGGGTTAGGCGCACGTCGCGCAGCAATCGCTCGGCGTTGCTTCGCATCGAGGCCGACAGTTCGCGCAGATTCTGCGACACCTCCGTGCCCTCGCGCATCACCTCCCGCGCGACTTCATGCGCTTCGCTGACGATCTCACGGGCCTCCTCGCGGGTTCTGGCTCGCAGCTCGTTGGTCTTCTCCTTGGCCTCCGCGCGCTGGACGGCCAGCTGCCGCTCGCCCGCGGCAAGCTCCTCCGCGACCTGCTTCTCAGCGTTTGCAAGCAGTCCGGCCACCTCACGTCGGGCGGCGTGGGTCATCGCCTCAGCCTCCTGCCGTGCCTCTGCGAGCACGCGTCCGACCTCATCCCTCGCGCCGCTCAGCTCCTGGCTGGCTTGTCCGCGTGCCTCGGCGAGCATCCGCTCGACTTGCTCGCGACCTTGCGCGATCGCACTTTCAGCCTCTTCGCGCGCTTTTGTGAGCAAGCCTTCGACCTGCTCGTGCGCCTCGCCACGCGCCCGCTCCGCCTCGCGGATGCGCTCGTCCGCGTCGGTGTGGATCGCTCCCACCGCCGCCACCGCCTCATTGCGCGCCCGCTCCGCCTGGGCGCGCGCATCCGCGAGGATGTCCACACACTCATCCTCGGCCGCCTGCACACGGTTGGCGGCGGCGCGGTCGGCCTCGGCGATCCGCTCGGCGGCTCGTTCCTCGGCTTTCTCTCTCAGCTGGCGCGCGGCCCGCTCGGCGGCATCGACGATGCCCTTCACGCGCTCGCTTGTCTCGCCCAGCTCCACAATCGGCATGGTAAGGGCTTTCTTCCGGTGCCCATCGCTCCGTCCCCCCGTATCCTCTTCTGCTTGCCAACTCCAGCCAGAGCTCTCCGTATAAGTGTCTTCGTCGTCTGTCTAGTCTCAATCGCCCTTGCCGGCTCTTCGTCGAGCTTGGCGGCCTCGACGCCCACCTGCGTGCCCGCGAGGCTCAACACCACGGCCGCCATCGCCGGGGGAGCCGTGACCGTGTCGCCGGCGCCCGACACGTTTGACGCCTCCTACCTCACCCAGGTGAGCTTCCTGGGAGCGCCCGCATCCGCCATCACCGATCTGACCGTCGGTGGCTCGCGCTCAGGCCGTCATTCCGGTCAGCTCGTCGCCTACTCCCAGGGCGACGGCGCGAGCTTCCTGCCGAGTCGCCCTTTCATCCAGGGCGAGGTCGTCACCGTCCACGGTGCCCTCAGGCGCAGTGGCGCCACGACACGGTTCGCGTGGCGCTTCACCATCGCCGACGTCGACTCTGTCAGCCGCTCGCTGGAGACGCTCCCACCACCGCCGCCACCACCGAAGACGAGCGAATTCCAGCGCTTTGTCTCACGCCCCGATCTGCACCCGCCCACTGTCACGGTATCGACCAACACGGGAGCGCAAGCGTCCGGCGATATCTTCCTGGCCCCTTACGCAGGACCTGCGCAGTACGGCCCCATGATCCTCGACGGCGCCGGCCGGCTGCTCTGGTTCAAGGCGATCCCCACCGGGGAGCGCGCCGCCGATCTGCGCGTCCAGGCATACGAAGGCCGGCCCGTGCTCTCCTGGTGGCAGGACCCGCTCGTCGCCGCAGGTCGCCGCGACGCCGGCGTGGTGATCGCCGACAGCTCCTACAAAGACATCTCGATCGTTCGCGCCGGCAACGGCTACCAGCCAGACTTGCACGCATTCGAAATCACCCCTCGAGGCACGGCTCTGTTTACCGTCTATGACGCGATCCGCTGCGATCTCAGCCGCTACGGCGGTCCCGCAGATGGGGCGGTTGCCGACACGCTCATCCAGGAGATCGATCTGAAAACAGGCATGGTCCGCTTCGAGTGGCATAGCCTCGACCACGTCCCTCTCGTGGACTCCTACATGCCGATCGGCCATGGCGGCACGCCGACCTCGCCCTGGGACTGGTTCCACATCAACGCCGTCTCTGAACCCTCCGGCACGCTCTTGGTCGACTCGCGCAACACCTGGGCCGCCTACGACGTGAATCCAAGCGGAGGCCAGGTCCTCTGGACGCTCGGCGGCAAGCACTCGAGCTTCGCGATGGCGCCCGGCGCGAGCCCCGCCTGGCAGCACGACGCACGCGAGGACCCCGACGGCGCGTTCTCCTTCTTCGACAATGGCGGCACACCCAAGGTGCACTCCCAATCGCGCGTAATCGTGCTTTCGCTCGACACGCACGCCATGACCGCCACGCTCGTCTCCAGCTTCAACCATTCGACGCCCTTGCTCGCACCGAGCCAGGGCGATTTCCAAGCGCTCGTAGGCGGCAACTGGTTCGTCGGCTGGGGCCAAGAGCCGTACTTCTCGGAATACGCGCCTGGGGGAGAACTGCTTTTCGACGCCCATCTCCCAGCCACCTACCAGTCTTACACGGTTCTCAAGTTTCCCTGGACGGGCAATCCGTCACAGCCGCCTCGGCTGGCCGTTCGCGCTGGCTCCCATGGGCGGCTCCTCGCCTACGCGAGCTGGAACGGCGCCACTGCCGTCACTCAGTGGCGCCTGCTCGGTGGCTCGGGCCCGAATTCGCTCTCCCCGCTCGCGACGGCGGCGCGCACCGGCTTCGAGACCGCGATCTCGACCTCCTCTACGCCGAGTTACCTCGCCGTCCAGGCACTGGGTGCTCAGGGACAGGTGCTCGGCAGCTCTGCTCCCAGGCGATTCTGAGCCGCGCCCGTGCGCGTCCGCGGGGCGCCACGGCCGGCACGGCAGCGCTCCGCGGTACGAGGCAGGGCAACGGCCTGTGCGGGTCTCCGAGGCATTGTGGCAGGAATCGTTGGAAATCTGTCCTTGCAGACAGATGCCGCGTCGGGCATGATCGAGCAATGGCCGCGCCCCGCCCCCGCCAGATTGCGATCCTCGTGTTTCCCGAGGTGCAGAGCCTCGACGTCACGGGTCCTCTAGAGGTGTTCGCCGGCGCCCACAAGCTGATCGAGGCCACCGGCCGCGCCGACCCTGGCTATGACGTGCGGATCCTCAGCCGCGACGGTGGCCCCCTGCTCACCTCCAGTGGCCTTCAGATCGTCCCGCACAGGGCCTTCGAGCAGGCCCCCGCCCGGCTCGACACCCTGATCGTGGCCGGTGGCCACGGCTCGCGCGCCGCGAGCGCCGATCCCGCCACGCTCGCCTGGATCGCCTCGGCCTCCAAGCGCGCGCGGCGTACCGCTTCGGTCTGTACCGGTGCCTTCCTGTTGGCCGCCGCCGGTCTGCTCGACGGGCGCCGCGCCACCACCCATTGGGGCGCCGCCCGCGAGCTCGCGCGTCTGCACCCATCCGTGCGGGTCGACCCCGAGCCGATCTTCCTGCGCGACCGCGACGTCTGGACCTCGGCCGGCGTCACCGCCGGCATGGACCTCGCGCTCGCCTTGGTCGAAGAAGACCTCGACCGCGAGGCCGCCTTGGCGATCGCGCGCCAGCTGGTCCTGTTCCTGCGCCGACCCGGCTCCCAGGCTCAGTTCAGTGCTACCTTGGCCTCGCAAGAGCCGGCCCGCGAGTCCTTGCGCGAGGTGCGTCGCTACATCATCGAGCAACTCGCCGGGGACCTATCGGTGCAGGAGTTGGCCGAGCGCGCCTACATGAGCCCACGCCACTTCGCCCGATCCTTCCGCGCCGAGACGGGCGTCACACCTGCCCGCTACGTGGAGAGCGTGCGCCTCGAGGCCGCCCGTCGCGCGCTCGAGGACACCTCGTTGTCGGTTGCGGCGGTCGCCAACGCTTGCGGCTTCGGCACGCCCGAGACCTTGCGCCGCGCCTTCCTGCGCTCCCTCGGCGTCGGCCCAGCCGAGTACCGCCGCCGTTTCCAACCGGCCGGATCGGCGTCCGGGGACGCGGCGGCCGCCTGACCGAGACTTGAGCGGAAGTCCGCGACACGCACGCCCAAACCATCCCAACCCCAACCCGAGAGGTGACTGGACATGGACATCGCCATCCTCATCTACCCCCGTTTCACGGCGCTCGACGCCGTCGGTCCGTATGAGGTGCTCAGTCGCCTGCCCGGCGCCAGCGTCACTTTCGTGGCCGAGCAGGCTGCCGTGCAACGCACCGATACCGGGCAGCTCGGCCTGCTTGTAGACGCCACTCTCGATGAGCTTGCCCGACCAGACGTCGTGGTCGTTCCCGGCGGTCCCGGGCAGGTGGCTCTGATGGAGGATGGTCCCGTGCACGCTTGGCTGCGCACCGCCGATGCTCTCTCCACCTGGACAGCCTCGGTCTGCACCGGCTCTTTGATCCTCGGCGCGGCCGGCATCTTGACCGGCAAGCGTGCGACCTCCAACTGGCAGGCCCTCGGCGAGCTGCGAGGTTTGGGTGCGGAGGTTGTGCCCGAGCGCGTCGTCTTCGATGGCAAGTACGCCACCTCCGCCGGCGTCACCGCCGGGCTCGACATGGCGCTTGCCTTGGCCGCGAAGATCGCCGGCGAGCAGGTGGCCCAAGCGATCCAGCTCGGACTCGAGTACGACCCCGAGCCGCCGTTTGACGCGGGCTCACCTCACAAGGCGCCTGCTGAGATCCTCGAGGTCGTGCGCGCCTCTTCGCGCTTTGCCGAACAAGCCGTCTAAACGTACAAGCTACGGTTTGAGCTGCGGGTAATCCTGGTTGACGGGTGTCTTCTCGCATGATCGAATCGCGCACAATCGCAAAGCACGCAACCACCACCCGACGGGAGGACGTATGTCAGTGATGATGGGGATGGTCATCGAGGCCGACCCGGCTCGCTTCGAGCGGGTCGCCAAGGACAACGCCGAGCTTCTCAACTCGATCGCCGAACGCGCTCGGCAAGCGGGCGCCGTCCATCACCAGTTCTTCGCCAGCAAGGACTCCGTGCTGGTCGTCGACGAGTGGCCCGACGAAGCCAGCTACCTGGGCTTCTACGAGGCTGCCGGCCCCGACATCGGCTCGCTCATGGGCCAGGCGGGAGTCACCGCCCAGCCAACCCCCAACTTCTGGCGCGAGCTGGACACCGCCGACAAGTTCTAGGCCTTTGTCCGGCCGTCCGCGCGTGACGGGCCGGGCCGGACGACTTGCAAATTTCGGGCGCCTTTCGCGCGCGCGAGGGCGGCCGGTGGGAGGTTGTGCGTTGCCGGTTGGGGTGCCCCACGCGCGCGCGTAGGGCGACGTTTCAGAGAACCGTCCGGGCCCGGTCGCTAACCTGCGCTGTCCGATGGCAGAGCGCCGCTATGACCCCTCTGAGGTAGAGCCCCGCTGGCAGGCGGTGTGGGCGCGGGAGCACACCTGGGAGGTCTCAAACGACCCGGTCCCGGGGGAGGCACAGGACGCCAGTTCCTATGTCCTCGAGATGTTGCCCTACCCCTCCGGCGAGCCCCACATCGGCCATCTCAAGAAATACGCCGTCGGCGATGCGATCGCTCACTTCCACCGCCGCACCGGCCACCGTGTCCTGCATCCGATGGGCTATGACGCCTTTGGCCTGCCCGCCGAGAACCACGCGATCAAGACCGGCGTGCACCCGCGCGAGTCCACCGCCGCCTCGATTGCCTCCTTCCAGCGCCAGTTCCGCTCGTGGGGCGTCTCGATCGACTGGTCGCGCGAGCTCGGCACGCACGAACCTTCTTACTACCGCTGGACGCAGTGGATCTTCCTGCAACTGTACGAGGCCGGCTTGGCCTACCGCCACGAGGCCGCCGTCAAGTGGTGCCCCAACGACCAGACGGTCTTGGCCAACGAGCAGGTCATCGACGGCTGCTGTGAGCGCTGCGGCGCCGTCGTAGAAGTCAAGCAGCTAGAGCAGTGGTTCTTTCGCATCACCGACTACGCCGAGCGCCTGCTTGGGGACTTGGACGAAATCGCCTGGCCCGAGCACGTAAAGACGATGCAGCGCAACTGGATCGGGCGCTCCGAGGGTGCCGAGGTCATCTTCCGCTGCGAGGACTTGGATCCCGCCCAGCCGATCGACTATCCCGTTTTCACGACCCGTCCGGACACCTTGTTCGGTGCCACTTTCTTCGTCATGGCCCCCGAGCATCCGGACGTGTTGCGGCTGGTTGAAGGCACACCCCAAGAGCATGCCGTCCGTGACTACATCAACCATGCTCTCACCGAGTCCGGGGAGGAACGCGGCTCTTTGGAGAAGCCCAAGACCGGCGTCGCGCTCGGGCGCAGCGTCGTCAACCCCGTCAACGGCGAGACCATCCCCATGTACGTAGCCGATTACGTGCTCATGGAGTACGGCACCGGCGCGATCATGGCCGTGCCCGGACACGACGAGCGCGACTACGCCTTCGCGCACGCCTATGACTTGCCGGTCCGCCGCGTGATCGAAGGCGCGCCAGCGGACGGGGGGGACGCTCAGGGCCTGCCTTACTCCGGCGACGGCGCCTTGGTGGGCAGTCACCCCGACTTCGATGGCATGCACAACCGCGAGGCGCTCACCGAGATCGTGCGCTGGCTCGACCGCGAGGGCCTCGGCCACGCCTCGGTCAACTACCGCCTGCGCGATTGGCTGGTCTCACGCCAGCGCTACTGGGGCTGTCCGATCCCGATCGTCTATTGCGAGCGGTGCGGCTTGCAACCTGTCCCCGTCGAGCAGCTTCCCGTCGTACTGCCGGACATCGAGGACTACGCGCCGCGCGGGCGCTCGCCGCTTGCGACCGCCGAGGACTGGGTGGCGACCGAGTGCCCCGCCTGCGGCGCTCCCGCCCGGCGTGAGACCGACACGATGGACACGTTCGTCGACTCCTCCTGGTACTTCCTGCGCTACTGCGACGCCCGCAACGACCAGGCCGCCTGGGACCCAGCGGCCCTACGCCAGTGGATGCCCGTCGACCAGTACATCGGCGGCGTCGAGCACGCGATCCTGCACCTCATGTACGCGCGCTTCTTCACCAAGGCATTGGCCGACCTCGGGCAGCTCGACTTCCAGGAGCCCTTCAAGGCCCTTTTCACCCAGGGCATGGTCACCAAGGACGGGGCCAAGATGAGCAAGTCCAAGGGCAACGTGGTCTCGCCAGCCTCGATCGTCGAGCGCTACGGCGCCGACACCGCGCGCTGCTACATCCTGTTCGTCGGCCCCCCCGACCAGGATGCCGACTGGTCGGATGAGGGGGTCGAGGGTGTCCACCGCTTCCTCACGCGCCTGTGGCGCCTCGCGGCCGACACAGCCGAGCGGGGGGAAAGCGGCTCTCTGCCCTCCGTCGACACGTTCGGCGACAACGGCTCCTTGGATGGCGAGGATCTCGAGCTGGCGCGCAAGGCGCACTGGGCGATCGAGAAGGTCTCAGAAGACATGCGCCGCTTCGCCTTCAACACCTGCATAGCGGCGGTCATGGAGCTGCTCAACGAGTGCTCGCGCATGCGCGAGACTTTGCACGTTGGCACGTTGCGCTTCGGCCTGGCCACGGCCGCCTCGCTCCTATTCCCATTCGCCCCACACCTCTCCTCTGACGTATACGACATGCTCACGGGCGAGCGCGTCTGGGAGCAGCCTTGGCCCCATGCCGACCCCGAGATGCTCGAGCGCGATGCCTACGAGCTCGTCTGCCAGGTCAACG